>JACQVC010000182.1 GCA_016209995.1 Gemmatimonadota bacterium | reverse complement strand
GGCGAAAGAGCTATCAGTTGATGGCGGTGGTGCGCCCGGCGCGCGCGACGCATGTCCTGATTGGGCTGCGATCGCGGAGCGAAGACCCGGAGGAGGAAGAGGGGATGAAGCTCGGCGGCGACGCATCGCCGACCCCCGATCGCTCCGCGCTTCATGACCTCGAGCGGGCTTGGCCCCCGGGGGCGGTGCAGGCCCGTGACTCCGTCGAGAACGAGCGTGCATCTCCGCCGGTCGGACCGTCTCGGTGATTCGTCGCAGCGCCGCGCTCCTGCTGGTGGTACTGGCGCTCGTCACGCTGCACTTCGTCTTGCACCTGACCGCCGGACTGGGCGACGCGGCCCCGGACCTGCTGACGGTCGGCGTACTGTTGCTGGCCCGTCAGGTACACATGGGCGTGGCGTCCGCGGTAGGTTTCGGACTCGGCCTGCTCGAGGACTCGCTCTCGGTCGTGGCCTTCGGCTCGAACGCGCTGGCGCTGACCGTCGTAGGCGCGGTGGGCGCCCGCACTCGAGAATGGTTCATGGGCGACTCGCTTCTCTTCATGGCGTCATATCTGGCGGCCGGGAAATGGCTGCGTGACTTTCTCCACTGGCTGCTCGTTGGGCCGGGCTTCCGAGATGACTTTCTGGCCATGTTTTTCCTGCAGGCTCCGCTCGCGGCGCTCTATGCGGCCGCGGTCGGGCTGGTTGCTCTGCAGGTCAAGGGAGTGTGGCGGGAGTAGCGCGCTGAAGCACTGGAAGCAGGATCACCATGCGAACGTATGACGCCGAGGCTCGCCGGTTGCGGGCGCGGGGCGCTCTCGTAGCGACGGTCGTGCTACTGGGCGTTCTCGTCCTGGGCTTTTTCCGCGTTCAGGTGCTCCGCTCCAGCTCGTACCGCCTACGCTCGGATTCGAATCGCTTGCGGGCGCTGCCGATTCCGGCGCCACGCGGGGCTCTGTTCGATCGCCATGGGCGGTTGATCGCCGAGAACGTGCCAGGCTACGCGATCTCGCTGCTGCCGGCGCCCGTGGATTCGCTGCGGGCGACACTGCAAGCGTTGGCGCCGCCTCTCGCGCTCACCGCGGCGCGCATCGACGTGATCCTCGCGGGAGCCCGCCGCTACCCTCACCAGCCGGTGCTCGTGGAGGGAGACGCCTCGTTCGAACAGGTGTCCGCCGTGGAGGAGCGACGCGTAGAGTTCCCCGGCGTCCTGATCGAGATGGGGCCGAAGCGCCGCTACGTAGCGGGTCCGACGACGGCGCACGTCACGGGTTACGTATCGGAGGTCAGTGATCAGGAGTTGGCCCGACCGGAGTTCGAGGGATACAGCCCCGGGCAGATCGTAGGTAAGGAGGGGATCGAGCGGCAGTACGAATCGCTCTTACAGGGGCGCCCGGGCGTGCGCTACGTCGAGGTGGACGCGCTCGGGCGGATCGTCGGCGCGTTCCAGGGTCGCCCCGAGCTTTCCGCGGTACCCGGCCAGCCGCTGCGTTTGAGCCTGGATCTCGAGCTGCAGCAGTGGATCGATCGCATCTTTCCCGACACTATGCGCGGAGCCGTCGTAGCGCTGAACGCGGAAGATGGGGGCGTACTGGCGCTGTACTCGCGACCGTCGTTCGACCCCAATGACTTCGTGGGCGGGATCGACGCAGATTTGTGGACGGGACTGAATGCGGATCCGGCCCGCCCGCTGCTGAACCGGGCCCTCAATGGTGTGTACCCGCCGGGCTCGACGTTCAAAATCGCGACGGCGGGAATCGCGCTCGCCCGCGGGGTCGTCGCTCCGGACGAGTACATGAGCATTCCGTGCCGCGGCGGGATGCAGTTCGGCAACCGCTACTTCCGGTGCTGGCGTCCCGGGGGGCACGGGTATCTCACGCTGGCTGATGCGATCCGCGACTCGTGCGACGTCTACTTCTACCAGCTCGGTCTGCGCATCGGGCTGGAGCCACTGGTCGAGGCGGGAAACCGGCTCGGATTCCGCGGGCGCTGCGGAATCGACTTGCCCGGGGAGTCGGCGGGCCTGTACCCCGAGGATCTCGGCTACTGGAAACGGCGATTCGGCTACGACGGCACGCCGGCGGAGGCGCTCAGCATGGCGATCGGCCAGGGTCCCAACGCGCAAACTCCTCTCAAGATGGCGCAGTTCTTCCTGGCCGTGGCTCGCGACGGGACGGCTCCGCCGCCGCGGGTCGTGGTGACGGATTCCGTGGAGCCGGGCTTCACGCTCGACATCTCTCCCGAGAACCTCGAATGGCTGCGCGAGGGCATGCGCCGGGTCCTGCGACCGGGCGGAACCGCGTATCTCTCTTCGCTCGAGCACTGGGATCTGATGGGTAAGACGGGCACCTCGCAGAACTCGCAGGATCCGGAGCGCGATCACGCCTGGTTCGTGGGGCTCGCCGGCCCGCGAGGCGGCGACCCGGAGATCGTCGTCGCGGTCATCGTCGAGTTCGGGTTGTCGGGCTCGGGCGTGGCGGCGCCCATCGTGGCGAAGACGGCCGATTTCTACCTGAGACGGAAGCACGGGATTCCGGTCGACACGATGCAGACCTTGGGCGAGCACCTTCGCGCGGGGCGGCCCGCACGCTGGGCAGTATGGCGCTGAGAGCGGCGTTCGAGAAGTGGTCCCTCGACGCGCCGTTGGTCGGCGCGGTCATCGTGCTGGCGCTGTTCGGCGTGGCCATGATCTACTCCGCCGGTCAACTCGAGGTGCCCAGCTCCGTCACCTACGGCATCTGGAAGAAGCAGCTCGTCTGGCTGCTGCTGGCGCTCATGGCGTTCACAGTTGTGGCGCGCGTGCCCGTGCGCTGGTTCGAGTGGGCCGCGTGGCCTGCCTATGGTCTGGCGCTCGTACTGCTCGGTTTGACGGTCGTCATGGGTTCGGGGCAGGGGACGGCGCAGGGCGTGCGAAGCTGGCTGAGTTTCGCGGGGCTGCAGTTTCAGCCGTCCGAGTTCGCCAAGCTCGCAACGATCCTGGCGCTGGCTCGCCTGCTGTCGGCGCGCCAGGATCTACCGGCCACGCTGCGCGAGCTGATCGCGCCCGCCCTCATCGTGGGCTTGCCGCTCGGACTCGTCATCCTGCAGCCCGACCTGGGGACCGCGCTGGTTTTCGTGGCGATCCTGTTCGCCGGCCTCTACTGGGCAGGAGCTCCCATCGGGATGCTGGCTCTGCTGGCGAGTCCGGGAGCAGGGCTCATCTTGAGCTTCGACGCGCGGGTGTTCGCGGCGTACATCGTTCTACTCGTCGGCTTTGTCTATCTGTACCGCTACCGGCTCTACCTCATCGAAACGGTAGCCGTGATTCTGGCGAACCTGGCGGCGGGTACGGTGGCGGAGCCGCTGTGGAACTCGCTCGAGCCCTACCAGCGGGCGCGCCTGCTCGTCTTCCTGGATCCGGGCGCGGACCCCAAGGGCGCAGGCTGGCACCTCATCCAATCGCAGGTGGCGATCGGCAGTGGCGGCCTGCTGGGCAAGGGCTTCACGCTCGGTACGCAGAAGCGCTACGCGTTCCTTCCCGAACAGCACACGGATTTCATCTTCAGCGTGGTCGGCGAGGAGCTTGGCTTCCTGGGCACCTTGATCACGGTCCTGGCCTTTGCGTTCATCCTCCGGCGGCTGGTGCGGATGGCGGAACTGGCGCCCGAGCCGTTTGCGGGACTCGTGCTTTTCGGTATCTTCGGCGCATGGTTTGCACACGTGCTCATCAACGTGGGCATGACGATCGGGTTCCTGCCGATCACGGGCCTGCCGCTCACCTTCCTGAGCTACGGCGGCTCATTCCTGTTGATGTCCTTCATGGCACTGGCGATCTCGGTGCGTGTCGCCACCGGCGACTAATCCCTCGATATCCGTTTTGTGCCGTAGCCTGGGGTCGCCCCTCTCGGTGTGGTGGGGGTAGGGGGGATTGATGGCTTGGTTCCGCAAGCCGAAGAAGCCGCTCAAGTCAGGGGAACGGCGAGACCTACCGGGCGACCTGTTCGAGAAATGTCCGGGCTGCGGCGAGATCCTCTATCGCGAGAAGATCTCCAGCAACTGGAACGTTTGCCCGGGGTGTGGTCATCATCTACGCATCACGCCCGAAATCTACATCGGGCTGCTCACCGACGAAGACACATTCAGCGAGCGAGACGCGGAGCTGCGTAGCGCGGACCCGCTCGAGTTCGTGGACCTCAAGCCCTATCCGGCACGCCTCGAGGCGGCCGAGGAGGTCACGGGACAGGGAGACGCCATCATCACGGGCGAGGCTTCGCTCGATGGAATACCCGTGTGCGTGGCCGTCATGGACTTTCGTTTCATTGGCGGATCCATGGGCTCGGTCGTGGGTGAGAAATTGGCGCGCCTGGGGCGCCGCGCACTGGAGACGCGCCGACCCCTGATCGTGGTGTGCGCCTCGGGCGGGGCCCGCATGATGGAGGGAATCTACTCGCTGATGCAGCTGGCCAAGACATCCGCGATGTTGGCGCAGCTGCACGAGGCCCGTATCCCCTACATAAGCGTCCTGACGGATCCGACCACCGGGGGCGTGACGGCTTCGTTCGGCATGTTGGGTGACGTCAATCTCGGGGAGCCGGGAGCACTCGTCGGGTTCGCGGGTCCTCGGGTCATCGAGGAAACGATCCGCCAGGATCTACCCGACGGGTTCCAGCGCTCGGAGTTTCTGCTGGAGCACGGGATGCTCGACCGGGTCGTGGATCGCCGCGAGCTGAAGTCGACGCTGGCGCTCCTCTTGCGTCACATGCAGGACGGATGTGGGCCGGGCGAGTGAGAGGCTGTGGTCCGTCATGGCTGTGACGAGCAGCACCCCACCGAAACGGTTCCGACCTTTCGCAATGCACGGTTGCGGACCAACTGATCGCGATGCCGTTGCCCGATGATCTGATCGAGCGGCTCTTCCCGCCGCTCGCCCACGGCGTACACTGGGGCCTGGACGTCACACGCGGACTCCTTGACGCTGTGGGCGACCCGCACCTGCAGTTGCCGATGCTTCACATCGCCGGCACGAACGGGAAGGGCTCCGTGGCGGCGACCTGCGCAAGCGTTCTGCGTGCGGCCGGACATCGCGTCGGGCTGTACACGTCCCCCCATCTTTGCTCGTTCCGCGAACGCATCCAGGTGGATGGGCGGCCGGTCGACGAGGCGGTCCTCGCGGCCGCGGCGGCGGAGCTGTATGCGGCCGCCGAGGCGCAGCGGCCGTCTTTCTTCGAGGCCGCGACCACGCTGGCCTTCACGGTGTTCGCGCGGCAACGCGTCGACGTGGCGGTGATCGAGGTCGGACTGGGCGGCCGGCTCGACGCGACCAACGTCATCACGCCGCTGGTATCGGCGATCACCAACGTAGCCGTGGACCATGCGGAGTATCTGGGCGGAACCGTCGCGGAGATTGCTCGGGAGAAGGCGGGGATCATCAAGCCGGGCGTGCCTGTGGTGACGAGCGAGACAGATTCCGCAGTGGAGGCGCTGCTGCGCGAGATCGCGGCGGAGCGGCAGGCGCCGTTCCGCGCGCTCGAGCGTTCCGCGCTGAGCGATTGCCGCGTCAACCGGCAGGGGACGACCTTCACGCTGGCCACGGCGGCATGGGACGACCTACGACTGTCGACTCGGCTACTGGGGCCGCATCAGGTGCTCAATACGGCGCTAGCGGTGGCGATGCTCGAGGAGTTGCCGTACGGCCTGCGACCAGCCACGCATGAGGTCGTTCGCGGCGTGGCCAGTGTGGAGTGGGCGGGGCGGCTGCAGGTCCAGCGGTCCGGCGGCACGACCTGGCTTTTCGACGTGGCCCACAACACGGCGGGCGTACGCGCGTTGGCGGATGCCCTGCAGGCGCTGGAGTTTCCTCGCCCGCTGGTGTGCGTGGTCGGCATCCTGGGGGACAAGGACTGGCCCGCGATGCTACCGCCGCTGTTCAATTTGACGGATGGCGTGATCCTGACGCAGCCATTCTCGGCGCCTGAAGATCGGCGCTGGGACCCGCACGCCGTGGCGAGCGTGGTGCGGCTGCCACCGGTAGCTGAGATCGATCTCGATCTCGCGAGTGCATTGGCGCGAGGCCGCCGGATGGCAGGCTCGGGCACCGTGCTCGTGACCGGATCCTGCCACACCGTAGGAGACGCGCTCCTGCAGCTGGGCTTCTGGCCTGCCGAAGAACCCGCAACCTGGTCGGCGTCCGCCGGGGCGGTCTAGCACGTCAGCCAAACGACGCAGGCTACCCGCGAGATCTTGTTGCGTTGGGACCCCGCGGGCGGCGCGCCTTGTCGTTTTGCCGTGACCTGCTAAATTCGGCGCCGTGCCTGAATTTGCGAGACTTCCCGGGTTCAGGGACTTTCCGCCCGAGGAGCTCGGGCTCAAATCCCATATCCTCGATGCGTGGCGCCGGGTATCCCGGCGCTATGGATTTGAGGAGTACGACGGCCCCCCTCTGGAACCGCTGGAGCTGTATGTCGAGAAGAGCGGTGACGAGATCGTAGAGCAGCTCTACGCGTTCGAGGACAAGGGTGGCCGCTGGGTAGCCCTGCGTCCGGAGATGACGCCCTCGCTGGCCCGTATCCTCGCTGAGCGGGCGCGTGCGCTCCCGAAACCCATCCGCTGGTTCACGGCCCCGCAGTTGTTCCGGTACGAACGCCAGCAACGCGGGCGGCTGCGCGAACACTTCCAATGGAACGTCGACATCGTGGGTGAGACGGATGTCGCGGCGGATGCGGAGGTGCTGGCCGTCGCGATCGACGGTCTACGCGAGCTGGGTCTCACCTCGGAGGATTTTCGCGCGCGCGTCTCGCACCGAGGACTACTGGCGGCCCTCCTGGGCCGCTGCGGAGTGCGCGAGGAGGCTGTCCCCGCCGCCTTCACGGCCATCGACAAGCTGGGGCGGGAGACGGGCGAGCGGACGCGCGCTCGCCTGGCCGAGATCGGCCTCGGCCGCGAACAGCTCGATGAGGTGCTCTCACTGTTCGAGGGCGCGGATACAGTGGCCATCGCGTCGCGATACGGTGAGGACGCGGCCGTGGCGCGCGACCTGCGCTCCGTAACGCGCTGCTTCGAGCTACTGGACGCGATGGGTCTCGCCGACTACGTGCAGTTCGATCTGACGATCGTGCGCGGGCTGGCCTACTACACGGGCACCGTGTTCGAGCTGTTCGACTGTCGAGGCGAGTTGCGCGCGATCTGCGGCGGCGGCCGGTACGACCGGCTCCTCGAGCTGGTGGGCGGAGACCCGCTGCCGGCCGTCGGATTCGGGATGGGTGACGTGGTGCTCGCGGAGCTGCTGCAGGAACGCCGCCTGGCCCCGCCGTATTCGCGGGCCGTGGACTACTACATCGTGACCATCGGTCCGGCCGAGCGCCCGCTGGCGCTACGCATCGCACGCAGACTGCGCGACCGGGGGCACAGTGTTTCGTACGCGCTGGCCGATCAATCCGTGAAGAAGCAGTTCTCTAGCGCGAACGCGGAAGGCGCGCGCAGGGTGGTGATTCTCGGACCCGAGGAAGCGGCGGCCGGTGTGGTCAAGGTGCGGGACATGGCGAGCGGCGGCGAGAGTACGATCTCCCTCGAGGAGCTGGGTGGATGAGGGAGCGCGCGCATAGGCTCCTCGTCGCCTGCCTGGTTCTCGGGGCGGCCGCGGCCTGCGAGTCACGCTCACCACCGCGGGCCAGGGAGCGCGAGGCCCGGGCGCCCGACGTCACGGAGGCGAGGATGCTCGCTCCCGTGGAGCCGCTGGCCTATCGCGTTCTGCGTGAAGAGGAAGGGGATGTCGGGGCCGGACGCCTCATCCTTCATATTCTCGTGCCAGCGGAATCCAGCGATCCACAGATCCGGCACACTCTCGAGACGCTGCTGTCCGAGCGCGCTGAGCGCGATGCGACACTCGTCGCCGTGAGGGTGATCGCGTACAGGGGTAGCCCGCTCGCGGGCGCCGAGGTCGAGCGGGTTCCCGTGGCGTGGGGGGAATGGCTGCCCCCAGAAGGGTGGGTCGCGGCGACGGCCGCCTCGCGACAGAAGCTTCACAGGATCTATACGTACTTCGGCGCCGAGCCGGAATGGTAGACGTACCCCTGAAACCTGGAGACTAGCACCAGACACATGGCTGAGGAGAAAGGGCTGACCCCACGCGCGCAGGATTTCAGCGCGTGGTACAACGAGGTCGTGCTACGGGCGGAGCTGGCCGATTACTCGCCCGTGCGGGGCTGCATGGTCATCCGTCCCTGGGGATACGCCATTTGGGAGCTGATGCAAGGTGCCCTGGACCGCATGATCAAGGAGACGGGTCACCAGAACGCGTACTTCCCGCTCTTCATCCCGCTGAGCTTCATCGAGCGAGAGCGCGAGCACGTCGAGGGCTTCGCACCCGAGCTCGCCATCGTGACGCACGCGGGCGGGAAGGAGCTGGAGGAGGCGCTGGTCGTCCGGCCGACGTCGGAGACGATCATCTACGCGATGTTCGCGAAGTGGGTACAGAGCTATCGGGACTTGCCGCTCCTGTACAATCAATGGGGTAACGTAGTGCGCTGGGAGCTGCGTACCCGGCTCTTTCTGCGCACCACGGAGTTCCTTTGGCAGGAGGGACATACGGCGCACGCGACGGAGGAGGAGGCGGAAGAGGAGACGCGCCGCATGCTCGGGGTGTACCGGACGTTCATGGAGCAGTGGCTGGCCATGCCACCGCTCACGGGACTCAAGAGCGACTCGGAGAAGTTTGCGGGTGCGAAGCGCACGTACGCGTGTGAGGCGTTAATGCAGGACAACCGCGCGCTTCAGGCCGGCACCTCCCATCACCTCGGACAGAACTTCTCCCGCCAGTTCGATCTGAAGTTCCAGACGCAGGAGGGCCGTGAGGACTACGCCTGGAACACGTCGTGGGGCGCCACCACTCGACTGGTTGGTGCGCTCGTCATGACCCACGGGGACGATGCGGGGATCGTCGTGCCGCCGCTTCTGGCGCCGACCCAGGTCATCATCGTGCCCATCTGGAAGACGGACGAGCAGCGGGCGGCCGTGCTGGGAAAGGCGCAGGAGATCGCCAAAGCGCTGGGCACCGCTGCGAGGGTGAAGGTCGACGACCGCGATTTCCTGACTGCGGGGTCCAAGTTTTACGAATGGGAAGCCAAGGGCGTGCCGCTGCGCCTCGAGATCGGTCCCAAGGACCTGGCGAAGCAGCAGGTCATGCTGGTCCGGCGAATCGTTCCGGATGGAGCAGCCCGCAAAGAGGCGCTCAGCGAGACCCTGGCTGTCCAGCAGATCCCCGAACGCCTGAGCGGGATCCAGCGCGCCATGCTCGCGGAGGCGACGCGACGGCGGGAGGCGAACTCGCACCGCGGAGTGCGTACGTTCGACCAGCTCCGCGAGATCGTCGACGGGGTGGGCGGGTTCATTTATACGGGGTGGTGCGGGTCGAGCGTGTGTGAGACGAAGGTGAAGGAAGAGACCAAGGCCACGATCCGGGTCATTCCGGACGCCGAGTTCCGCTCCGCAGAAATGCCGGCGACCTGCGTGGTGTGCGGCGAGCCCGCTGCGACGGAGGTCGTGTGGGCGAAGGCCTATTGAGCGATCCGTCGCGCGGGCTCGACGCCCCTACTACCAAGCTGACGCAGGGCGACGCGTTCCCACGCGTGGCGGGTGAGCTGCGCTGCGGCGCGCTGCCGCTGGGGCAGCTGGCCGAACGCTTCGGTACACCCCTCTACGTCTACAACGGGCCGGCGATCGACGAGCGCTATCTCGCGTTCTCGCGCGCGTTCGCGGCCGTCGCTCACCTCATCGCCTATTCGGTGAAGGCAAACGGCAACCTGACGATCCTGCGCCGTCTGGCGTCCCTGGGTTCGGGCGCGGATATCGTGAGCGGCGGCGAGCTGTACCGAGCCACGCTCGCGGGTGTGGCGGCGAACAAGATCGTGTATTCGGGCGTGGGCAAGAGCCGGCGCGAGATGGTGGCGGCCCTCCACGAGGGTATCTACAGCTTCAACGTGGAGAGTGCGATGGAGCTGAGGCTCCTGGCCGAGTGCGCGCGTGACCTGGGTGTGGAGGCGCCTTTCGCGCTGAGAATCAACCCGGACATCCTTTCGCCCGCTCCTCACGCCTACACGCGCACGGGTCACCTGGACACGAAGTTCGGAGTTCCCGCCTCCGAGGCGGTGGGTCTCTACCGCTGGGCGCGAAACGCGCAAGGACTGCGCGTGCAGGGAATCGATGTCCACATCGGATCCCAGGTGCTGGAAGTGGAACCATACGTGCGCGCGGTACGGCAGCTCCTCGAGCTTGCGGACACGTTGCGAGCAGACGGGATCGAACTCGAGTACCTGGACATGGGCGGTGGCTTCGCCGTGCGCTACGACGAGCAAGGAGGGATGGACGTCGGCGAGCTCGCTCGGGCCTTGATTCCTGAAGTCACAGAAGCGGGACTCAAGCTCGTACTGGAGCCGGGGCGCGCCATCGTGGCCGAGGCCGGCGTGCTGCTCACGCGCGTGCTGTACCTGAAGCGCAGCGGACGCAAGACCTTCGTCATCACGGACGCCGGAATGAGCGACTTGATCAGGCCCAGCCACTACGGCGGCTACCATCATATCGAGCCGGTTGGTGAGACCGCGGAGCACGCGGTCGAGCTGGTCGACGTAGTGGGTCCGGTCTGTGAGACGGGCGATTTCCTGGCGCTCGACCGTCTGCTGCCGCTGCCGGAACCCGGTGAGCTTCTGGCTGTGCGCACGGCCGGCGCGTACGGATTCGCCATGACCACGAACTACAACGGCCGACCACGGCCGGCCGAGGTGCTCGTGGATGGGTCGCTGGCGCGCCTGATACGCCGCCGGGAAACGCTGGATGACCTGGTACGGGGGGAGGTGGGTGAGCTGGAGTAGGGCGACGGTGTGGCAAGCGCTGGGAACATCTAGCCGACTTTGTGGTTCCCTAGCTATCCGCGGGGCCCGGGTGCTCTCGGCAGGGCAGCCGCTTGGAATTCTGGTCGGTGAGGAGCTCATTGCACGATAAGATTCTGATTCTCGACTACGGATCGCAGTTCACGCAGCTGATCGCTCGGCGGATCCGGGAAGAACATGTGTACTGCGAGATCCATCCACCCACGCGCAGCGTTTCCTGGATCCGTGACTGGGGTCCGAAGGGAATCCTCTTGTCGGGCGGCCCGGCCTCGGTCTACGACGAGGGCGTGCCGACCGCAGAGCCCGAGCTGCTCCGGCTGGGGATCCCCGTGTTGGGAATCTGCTATGGCATGCAGCTCATCGCCCATCTCGAAGGCGGCCAGGTGATCCCTGGGCGGCGCGAATACGGGCGCGCGGAGCTCGAGATCGTGGAGGCCGATGAGCTGTTCGAAGGATTCGACCCGGTGGAGCCGGTACAGATCTGGTGCAGCCACGGAGATCATGTGGATACGCCGCCGCCTGGTTTTCGTACGCTGGCGTCCACGAAGACGCTGGCGGTGGCGGCTTTCCGCGGCGAGGACCAGCCTATCTTCGGCGTGCAGTTTCACCCCGAGGTGGCCCACACGCCTCGCGGCGATGAGATCCTGTCGAACTTCCTTTTCCGCATATGCGGCTGTGAGCCCACCTGGACGGCAGGAGCGTTCATTGAGGAGACGGTGCGCTGGATCGCGGATACCGTCGGGGATGAGCACGTGGTGTGCGGGCTGTCCGGTGGAGTGGATTCGGCCGTGGCGGCTACGCTGGTGCACCTGGCCGTCGGCGACCGCTTGACCTGCTTGTTCGTCGACACCGGGTTGCTGCGGAAAGGGGAGCGCGAAGGCGTGGAGCGTGCCGTGCGGACGCACATGGGGATACGGCTCATCGTGGTGGACGCGCGCGAAGAGTTTCTGAGTGCACTCGCCGGAGTCGAGGATCCCGAGGCGAAACGTCGCATCATCGGCGAGCGGTTCATCCGCGTGTTCGAGAGAGCGGCCGCGGAGCACGGCGACGGCGCCACCTTGCTGGTACAGGGCACCCTCTATCCGGATGTGATCGAGTCGCTCTCGGTGCGCGGCCCGTCCGCGACCATCAAGACCCATCATAACGTCGGAGGACTGCCGGCTGACATCCGCTTTCGGCTCATCGAGCCGCTCCGCGAGCTGTTCAAGGATGAGGTGCGGCAGGTGGGTCGCGCGCTCGGCCTGCCGGAGGAGTTCGTGACGAGGCATCCGTTCCCGGGTCCGGGGCTCGCCGTGCGTATTCTGGGCTGCGTGACGCCGGAACGTGTGGCGGTGCTCCAGGAGGCGGACGCGATCTACCTCGAGGAGATTCGGGCAGCCGGGCTCTACGATGAGATCTGGCAGGCCTTCGCCGTGCTGCTGCCGGTGCGCTCCGTGGGCGTCATGGGCGATGCGCGCACGTACGAGAACGTGATCGCGCTGCGCGCCGTGACCTCTCGGGATGGCATGACCGCGGACTGGTATCAGTTTCCCCACGACGTGCTCGGCCGGATCTCCACGCGCATCATCAACGAGGTGCGTGGTGTCAATCGCGTCTGTTACGACGTCAGCTCGAAGCCGCCGGCGACCATCGAGTGGGAGTGAGGGGGGCGGTCCTTGAGTGTGAGGCGCTAAGGTTTGCGACGTTTTCAGGCAGAGTTTAGCGTCAAGGTCGGAAACCGCGCTGTAAGGGGGTGGTAGGGCGGTTGAGCGGGCGACCTCGGCTGGCCGGAGGCACACGTGTGAATCGTCGAGTCGTGATGTCGGCCGCGGTGGCGGGCCTGGCGGCGGTGGCGCTGCTCGCCTGGTTCCGCTCCGCTGGGCAGGCCGACCGCGCCGGCTCGACCGAGGTCGTGACCGTGGCGCGCAGGTCGTTCGCGGCCACCGTGTCGGCGATCGGCGTGGTCGAACCCCAGATCGGAGCCGAAGTCCGCGTGGGCTCGCTCATCTCCGGCCGAGTGCGACGGCTGCGCGCCAACATCGGCGATGCGGTAGCCAAGGGCCAGATCATTGCCGAGCTGGAAACCGAGGTGCTGGATGCCCTGATCGCGCAGCGCAGCGCGGAGCTGAAAGTCGCCGAGGCGCAGCGTGCGGAGATCGAGACGCTGGCGCCCGACGAGTTGGCGCAAGCAGAGGCCCAGCTGGCACGCTACGAGGCGACCGCCAAGCTGGCGTCCGGGCAGTGGGAGCGCCAGCAGGCGCTGTTCCACCGGCAGATGGCCACGCAAGCTGAGGTGGACGCGGCCCAGGAGCAGACTGCGGTCGCGCAGGCCCAGCTCGAGTCCGCGCGTCGCTCGCTGGAGTTGGTGCGAGCGGGCAACGAGGAGCGAATGAAGCAGGCGGTCGCCGC
>JACQVC010000181.1 GCA_016209995.1 Gemmatimonadota bacterium | reverse complement strand
GAGCAGGGCCATCGAGTTGTTGAGGCGGTACATGCCGTACTTGCCCAGCACCCCCAGCAACCCCATGCCACCCCGCATCTTCAGCGTGCGGGTCCCCGCGCCGCCCATTTCGGCCACCATCTCCGGCTGATACCCCTGCGCCAGCAGCCGCCGGGCGCCCGCCTCGCCGCTGTACCGCTGGGAGATCGCGACGAGGGCTCGCGCAACGTATCGGAACGCGTCGTCCCACGAAACCTGGACGAAGGTATCCTCGCCGCGCCGATCGAACATGTACGTGGCGCGCAGCTCGGGCGTCAGCTCGGGGAACCCCGCTTCGGCCCACTTGGTCCAACCCAGCCTCGCAATGGGATGCTTGAGGCGGTAGGGGCCGTAGAGCACGCGGTGAAACGTGTAGCCTTTCGCGCACTGCCGCGGTTCCCAGTTGCCGCTGGCGTGGTTTCCGTACAAATCGGCGTACGTGTGGTAGTCGTAGGTCTCGCCGCTCCGGACGACGATGCCGTTCCGCACGTAGGCGCGAATGCGGCACGCGTGCGTGTCGTTGGGCGAGCAGACCCAGTCGAACCGGGAGTCGTACCGATACTGGTCGTGGTAGATCTTTTCCCACTCCCGGCCCACGTGCCGCGCCAGCGGGTTGCCGTCAACAGCCGGCTCGAGAAACGTGCAGGCCCATTCCAGGCCGAGCAGCGACGTCCCGGCGCCGGCCCCGAGCCAGCTCAGAAACCTTCGCCGCGGGATGACGCCGCGCGCGTGTTCGGTCGGCTTCGACGCGTCCATACCTTCAGGCTCCCACTACCGTTCCGGCTTCAGGGTGCAGGCTTCATCGTGCG
Source organism: Gemmatimonadota bacterium (assembly GCA_016209995.1). Classification (GTDB taxonomy): domain Bacteria; phylum Gemmatimonadota; class Gemmatimonadetes; order Longimicrobiales; family Gaopeijiaceae; genus JACQVC01. Next base: position 6,798 of record JACQVC010000181.1, on the reverse strand, counting down.
CTGCCGTTTGGAACGGGCACGTGGACCCGTGAGCCCTGAACGGCGAACGGATCTTTACGGCGTCAACACCAGTTCCTGCCAGATCGTCACCGACTTCTTGCCGTCGCGATCGCCGGCGCTGCCATCCCACACGGCGAACGCAATGGCCACCGGGCTTTCGGGGATGAACGTCACCGAGTCACGCGCGGCGCCGCGGCCGCGTGGAAATTCTCGACCGCGCCGATCGAGCTCTCTCCTGAAGAGCACGCGGTACGATCCGGTCCCGTACACCCCCTGCGCCGCCACGGGCTGATCGGCCAGCGGTCGCGCCTGCAAGGTGCCAAAGCCTTCCGCCACCAGGTCTTCGGCGGCGGTCCGGCGCGTCGGATCGGAGACGATGTTGCCCGCCCCCCACCCGGTCACGAACGTCGGATCCAGTTCGAGCGTCAAGGCGTTCCGCACCGGCTGCTCGATCGGCGACCTCAGCAGGTTCGGATACGAATCGATGCCGATGTTCGGATACACCGTCTCGAGGTCCTGGAACGCCGGCTGGAGGTCCGCCTGACGTTCCGCCTTCCACATCCAGATTCTGACCGGCTCGCCCGACTGCCCCATGGCGAAAAACGGCGGATTCTGGCTCGCCGACACCTCAATCGCCGCCGCGTCGCGGAAGTCCTGCGGACGGATGGCTGTCGCGTTGGGTGTCGCGTCGGGCCACTGCATCAGGACGGCGATCTCGCGGCCGTCATGTACGGCCTGCACGGTCACGCTTTCCGGCCGATCGTCCCGCCACCACAGCGGCATCAAGTGCAGGGTGACCGCCGGCACGTTGCGCCAGATGCCGGAATCGGGATGGCGGGGCAGGTCCGGCACGCGGCTTGCCACGATCCGGAACTGCCGCATCTCCGCACGCGCGCGCCGCTCGGGGCTCGACATCGACCGCACGAAGTGCGTCAGGTGCCAGGCGTCGTTTCCGTGCAGATAGCCGCTCTGCGGCATCGGCGAGCCGGGCATTCCCGCCACAATCCGTCGATACACCCCTTCGGGATCGGAACTGCCCCGGAACACGCCGGCCCCGAAGTCGCGGGGTCGCGTCGGGAACCCTTTCGAATCGAACTGCTCCCGCGGACCATCCCCGCGACCGGTCGGCCCGTGGCACGGCGCGCACCCTTGCGCGTACAGCTCACGCGCCCGGGCCTCGGCCTCTGGTGTGTACGGTGGCTCGGGAGGGACCTGAATCACCCCGGCGCCGCTTGCGCCGAAGCTCGCCGGCTCGGAGGGTTCGCGGACCTCAAGCGGCCTCTTCGAGAACGTCTTCACGTAGTGCACGAGCGCCCAGCGGGTGCGCTCCGGCAAATGGGCCCACGACGGCATGGCGGAGCCCGGCATGCCCCGCGAGATCGTGCGGAACAGATCCTCGTCGGTTGGCACGCCGTCCCACGTCGACACGACGCGATGGCTGCCGGTGGTGAAGTCGCGTGGCCGCGGATAGAGCAGGTACGCCGCTTCTCCTGCTCCGTCGCCGTCCACGCCATGGCAAGCAGCGCAGTGCTGGCCATAGGTCACCGCGCCCAGCCTGAGAAGGCCCTCGGAGGCGGAGATGAGCTCGGCGGGAGCCACGGCATGTTCGATCAACCCCGGCCGGAGCGCTTCGGTATCTCCGGCGCAGCCCGCGAGGACGAGAACGCACGTCACTGAAAGCCAGAGTCGCATGATTCGCACAACCATCCTCTCGCGCACCTCCCGCCCCGGGCTGCAAACAACCTGCCAGACCAGTCGCACCCTCCGGATGCAGATGGTCGTGACACCGCTATCTTCTTCTCGGACAGGCGCCCGCGGCGACGCTCGAGACACGCGGCGGCCTCCTTTCACCCGATCGCTGTCCGGCCGCATACCGGCATTGTCACTACCGCATACGGGCGTAGTCATTGCCGCATACAGGCGTAGTCATTCCCGAGACCTGGAGCATCGTCGCACGACGGCCTGAGCCGGCTCATCGGCCCACGGCCCGCTGCCTGGGTGACACGCCTTTCAGCGCTTCTTCCTGTCCTTCGGGAGGCGATCTCGGATCCAGGAAAACACAGCCACCGTCGACGGCAGCCCGAGGGTCCCGGCTGCGAGCGAGATCACCTGCGCGATCTCTTTCGAGTCGATCCCCTCGCCGAAAGCCTTTCGCACGCTCGAGTGGACCGCGCCCTCGCGCATCGCTCCGATCGCCACACCCAGCTTGACCAGCCGAACGGTCTTCTTGTCGAGCGGACCTTCGTCGCCCGCTGCCCGAATCAATTCCCACGCCCGGCCGAGTTTCGGATATTGCGAGACGAAGTCCTCGTAGGCTTTCGGTGGCTTCGGGGCGGATCGCATCGTTCCTCCTCGAAGGAATGTGTCGCCACCATCAGGAGTGGCTCAGCGGGTCGCCGTGTCGAAGGCCCGTCCGCTCCAAGATTAAGGAAACGGAGATGCGTCTTGAGCTTCGTGAACTAGCACGATTGCTCTACACGACTATATGAGATGTCGTGCACCGCGTCGGCGGCGGAAGTCTACGTCATATCAGGAGCCCGGCACAAGGCCCCGCCACGCTAGTTCGTGCAGATTGGCGGGTCGTTGAAGGCGCTGCGCCGCTGGCGAGGCGGTCGGCGTCTTCTCGCGAGTGGGACTATCGAGCGTTCTCGACGCGGCCCGCAGGGATGTCAACGACGACGGTCGTCGTCCCGTCCGACCAGTCGACCGACAGTCGATCGACCTTCGAGGCCGCGCCGAGACCGAAGACGAGCTCGGGCGCGTGGTCCGAGAGGAAGCTCACGTCGGCGCCCCACCAGCGGTACTGCCGCCGGCCGTCCGCTTCAAGCTCCACGCGGGCGCCGCGACGCACGGCATCGCTCGCGGCCAGGCGCACGGCGAGGAACCGGTTGCCCGTTTGCGTCTCGTTGCGAAGCAGGAGCGGCGCTCCGCGGTTGACGCCCGCCGCGAGGTCGACGTCGCCGTCGCCGTCGAAGTCCGCCGCCGCCAGACCACGCACTGAGTGGCGCCGTGCGAGCACGTCCGCCGCCTTCGGCGCCACGTCGTGAAACTTCGCGCCGTCGTTCCAGAACAGGAACATCGGCTCGGCAATGAGCGTGAGGGGATCGTCCTTCTCCTCGAGCGTACTGCCGTTTGCGACCGCGATGTCGATCCGTCCATCGAGGTCGAGATCGACGAAGGCGCTTCCCCACCCGACCGTGTCCGTCGAGATCTCCCCGAGATCGAACTGCCGGCTCTTGTCCCGGTACTCGAGGCCGCCGCCGGTCACGAGGCTCTGATAGAGCGCATTCTCCTGGGCCACCCAGTGCGTGATGAAGAGATCGGGGAGGCCGTCCGGCGCGCCGGCCATCTCGCCGATCTCCGCGACGGAAAGCCCCATCGAGCCGCGGGGATCGGCTGTGCCGGTGATCGTGGAGAGATCGGCGAACACGAGCGAGTCGCCCGTCCCGAACTCGGGCGCCATGTTGCGGAAGAGCCGGTTCGCCGAGACATCGTTGTTGACGTAGAGATCGAGCCAGCGGTCACCGTCGAGGTCGACGAACGTGGCGGCCAGGCTCCGGCCTCTCGGATCGTCGACGCCGAGCCGCGCGGCCACCTCCTCGAAGGTGCCATCGCCGCGGTTCCGGTAGAGCCTGTTGGGAGCGGGGCTGAACGAGTTGGGATTGAGGGCGAAGGGCAGCGTGTAGGCCCCGCTCACATCGAGCGTCTGCGTGTCTCCGATTTTCTCATCTTCGTAGATGACGTAGTTGCAGACATAAAGATCGAGGTAGCCGTCACGGTTGTAGTCGCCCCAGGCCGCCCCCGTCGACCACGAGGGGTCAGCGACCCCGGCCTTCCCGCCGACCTCTTCGAACGTGCCGTTGCCGCGATTGCGGTAAAGGCGGTTCGGGCCCAAGTTTGTGACGTAGAGATCCATGTGGCCGTCGCCGTCATAGTCGGCGAAGGACGCCCCCATGCCGAAGCCGTCGGGGTCTCCGACCCCCGCGTCTTCCGTCACGTCGGTGAATCGGTCGCCGTCGTTGCGAAAGAGGCGATTGCGTCCCTCCGGATTCGGTGCCGTCCCCAGTGCGCCGGGATAGTTCACCACGTAGAGATCCCAGTCGCCGTCCCCGTCGTAGTCGCCCCACGCGAGGCCCGATCCGGTGTCCTCGGGAAGCGTACGGCCGCGAGGCCCCGGACCGTGGCGCATGAGGACGCCCATCTCGGCGGCCACGTCGCGGAATCGGATCGCGGGCAACGGGATTCCGCCGCCCCTGAATTCGGCCGTGATCCCGGCCGCCGGATTGGCAAGGTCCGTCTCGCGGCGCTCGGCGGCCCAGAAGGCGAATTGCACGAGGGTGCCGACGCCGAGGACCATCGCCCCGACCGAGAGCCACACCTTGCTTTTGCGTGAAAGCCGGGTCACGACCGAAGAGCCGGTCACCGTCCCTCGCGGGCCTGGCGCTCGGAGGGCACGCGCGTCGAAACCTCGCCGGGCACGGCGATCTCGATCTCTGCCGAGGCCTGGGTCGCGTGTGGTTGGAAGACGCCGCTCTCCTGCTCCATGGTCGGCACGACGAGGTCGAGAAACTCCTGGCGGTAACGCCGGAAGTTGAAATCCGCCCGCACGCTCAGGGGGCCGACCACCCCGGGTGGCGGAGTGAAGCGGTAGATCTGGTGATCGGAGTACCCGGGGAAGATCACGCGGATCCCGTGCCCCCCTGCAGACTCCCAGAGCTCGTGCTTGCGGAGCAGTTCGCCTTGTCCATCGATCGGCGAGCCCTCGAGCACCAGGGTCCCCTCGTCGCGCGGGTTGCCGAGGCGATGGACTTGCCCGGGCTCGTCGGAGATCTCGCGCGTGGCCGGGTCGATGCCCCCGCGCTCGAAGAGGACGGCGCCCCTGGCGTCGACCACGCGGAGATGGACCCACGCGCGCATGAAGTCGAGCGGCCCGGTGATGAGGTTGTGACCCGCTTTGCGGTTCCCGACGACCACGCGCAGGGCGATCTCCTCGCCCGGTCTGGCTTCGGGTGGACCGAGCAGTTGAACCGACGCGATGGGCCCCTCGGGCCAGAGGTGCGCGATCTCCGGAATCACCGTCTTGCCTTCGATCCATTCGCGCGTGAGCTGCACCTGCGTCTCCCAGCCGGGCAGCTTGAGCACGGCGGGCATGAACATGTTGGTCGCGATCGTCCCGTGATGGCGGTGCGAGCCGTCGTCGGGAGATCGCCGTGCGTCGCCCTTCTCGCCCCGGCCGGGATCGGTCGACTTCGGCACCAGACGCATGTGGCAATCGCGGCAGCTCAGGCTCTTCTCGACCTCGTCATCGCGCCAATGGCTGTTGCGCCACTCGTCGTACTGGTTCTGGCCGGGGGCGAAGCCGAACCGGTTCAGGGCCTCGGGAATGAACTGCTTGTGGCAGGCGCCGCAGAACTCGGGGGAGCGCAGCAGGTTGCGGTCGTAGTCGGCGAGATGCTGGCCTGGAACCGCGCGGATCATGAAGTCGGACACGCGCTTCTTCCAGCCCGTGGTTCCCTCCCAGAGATACTTCCGGGGAGGGGTCAAGACATAATCACCGTTCCCTCTCTGGTCGACCGCCGAGATGGAGTGGCAGACGATGCAGGAGGAGCCTTCCTGCATGCCGGGCGCGGCGAACTCGAGGTTGTGAATGTCCTTGGCTCCGGCGAAGAGCGAGATGGGATCGTGGCAGCCGGCGCAGTAGCGCGTCTCGGCCGGCTCGCGATCGGTGGCGAAGATCTTCTGAACGGCCTGAAAGGGTGGATTCATCGCCGAGAAGCGGTGGGCGCTCGGCTGCCACTCGCGCAGAATCTGCTCGTGGCAGCGGGAGCTGCCACACGACTCCGATCCGGCGAGGACGCTGGGGTCGACGAGCCCCCCGCTCGCCGTGCGGGAGTAGGACGGGGCGAAGGGACTGCCGCGGTACTCGTCGAACTGCTCGACGTATCGCGAGAGGCTGTACTCGCCGGGCACGGCGAGGTCGGTCCGCCTCGCCGGCGCGAGGGCTGCGGCCGCCAGGACGAGCGCCGCCGTCGCGGCTACGCCGAGGGCTTGCCCCCATCCGAATCGCCGAACGGCCGTGATGAACTCCGGCGTGCGGGTCGTGGCGACCGGGCGGCGGAGGAAAGCGAGCAGCACGTGCGTCAGGCCCAGGGCCGGGATGGCGAGTCCCGAGACGAGGTGGACGAGGCCCCAGATCTCCGACCGCTTCGGGCCTGCCCAGGCCTGCCAGGTGACGACCACCCCGCTCGCGGCGCACACCAGCGTCATCACCATCAGACCGTAGCCCAGCACCATGACGGCGGTGACCCGCTGGCGCCACCAGTTCGAGAGGTGCCAGCCCTGGTAATAAAGGTAAGGGCCGACGATCAGCAGGCCCGCCGCGGTGTGCAGGAGCAGCTGGATCTCGGAAGCGACCGAAAACGGTGCGAGGTAGATCCAGAGACCCGTCAGCGATTCGACCAGCAGCAGGGCCGTCACGAGAATGGTGACGGACCGGCCCCACCCGGCGACGGCAATCTCGTCCGGCGTCCGAGGGGCCCCGAACCCGCCGCCGTTGGTCAGCTTGCCTGTCACAGACGGCTCCCGGCGAGATCACACCGCGTCGGTTGAAGGGGACCTTCCGGGGTCCGTACGGTCGCAACCAGCGGCCAGGACGCGCTGCTTACCGCGTTTCTCGCCGTGGTTGGGGGCGCAGACACCTCAGCCGCGATGGTCGCGTGGGTCGACCTTCGCATCAGGTAAGTCTACACTAGCGCCTTCCTCCCCGTCCTGCCCACGACGCCCTTCGTGCTCCTGGCG
>JACQVC010000180.1 GCA_016209995.1 Gemmatimonadota bacterium | reverse complement strand
GGCCACGCGGTCGCCGCGGCTCACCTATGACACTGCGTACCTCGTAGCTGCGCGATACGCGTGACTCCCTGTGTTCTGCATTATCGGTACACTCGCCACAGGGATCCAGGTCCACGATAGGCCGTAGGGCGCCGCGGGAACACGTGCACAACCTCGGCGGGTCGCCCGAAGCGAGAGTGCAATATACAACAGCGAAAGCTCATAGGCCTCCCGTGGACAGACTGACTCTCACGCGTTTGGACGATATTCTCGACGCCGCGAGCAACGCCCGCATCCTGGTCGTGGGTGACGTCATGCTGGACGTCTACCTCGTCGGCGCCGTCGATCGCATCTCGCCAGAAGCACCGGTACCGGTCGTTCGTGTCGATGGTGAACGGTGGGCGGCAGGCGGCGCGGCGAACGTAGCGACTAACATAATGGCGCTGGGCGCCGCATGCGACATCGTGGGATGCGTGGGCGCGGACGCGGCGGGACGCCAGGTCAAGGAGGAGCTGGCACGCAGCGGAGTGGGCGTCGAGGCGCTCATCGAGGTGGCGGAACGCGCGACGACCGTGAAGACCCGGGTGATGGCACGACACCAGCAGGTCGTCCGCTACGACCGGGAAACGGATCGCGACCTCGAGGCCGCGCCGGCACAGGCCCTGATCGCCCACATCGGCGCGCTGGCAGAGCAGTGCGATGTCCTGGTGATCGAGGACTACAACAAGGGCGTCCTGGTGCCGGCCGTCATCCGGGCCGTGCTGGACAGCGGATCGCGGCACGGGCGTCCGACAGTGGTAGACCCCAAACGCCGCCGCTTCTTCGACTACGCGGGCGCATTCGTCTTCAAGCCGAACGTGGTCGAGCTCATGGACGCTCTGGGCGGCCTGTCGGTTCACGCGGACGATCCGGCGTGGCTCGAGGAAACGCGGCAGCGTCTGCAGTGTCAGCACCTCCTGTTGACGTTGGGGGAGCACGGAATGGCGCTCCGCTCGGCCGGAGGAGGTTACGTGCGGGTGCCCGCCGTGGCGCGCTCCGTTTACGACGTCTCGGGGGCCGGCGACACGGTCACCGCCTCACTGGCTGTGGCCCTGGCGGCGGGCGCCACGGCTGAGGAGGCGGCTGTGTTCGCCAACTACGCTGCGGCCATCGAGGTGTCCAAAGCCGGAGTCGCCACGGTCTCTCCCGCCGAGCTGCGCAAGCAAGTGCGGCTGGCAGTAAACCCAGAGCCGGAGACGAGCTGATGAAGGATCTCCAGGTCGTGCACACCGAATCCGCCCCCCAGGCGATAGGGCCGTACAGCCAGGCCATCGTCGCTGGAGATCTGGTCTTCGCTTCGGGCCAGATCGCCATAGACCCGTCCACGAGCACCGTGATCGAAGGTGATGTGGCCGCTCAGACCGACCGCGTGCTCACCAACCTGGCGGCCGTGTTGCAGGCTGCGGGCTCGTCTCTCCGTGGCGTGGTCAAAACCACGGTCTACCTGGCGAGCATGGGCGACTTTTCCGCCATGAACGAAGTGTACGCCCGCCACTTCCGAGAACACCGTCCGGCGCGGGCCACTGTCGCGGCGGCTGGTCTGCCGAAAGGCGTGAGCGTCGAGATAGACGCGATTGCCGTCAGGAGTTAGACGATGGGCCGACCCCCCTAGCCGGGCCATGCCATTGCGAGAGCCGGCCCACGCCGCTAAGTATTTTGCTGTGGCGTGTCGAGGCACTCGCTGCCCGTAACGATCCGAGGTGACCGCCGCGCGGAACGCGACCGCGGCACCGCTCCGCCACTCGTTCCTGGAAAGGTTGGCTTAACATGCGCTCGCTCCGAACACCGTCCCCACGGGGACGTTACGCCGGTGTGCCCTGGGTCCTGTTGATGTCGGTCTTCACCGGCGGCTGCTCGCTCCTGGACGTGGAGGATCCAGTGTCCGCGCGGGTGGTGCTGGAAGGGACTACGGGCACGAAGGTTCGTACGATCGTGTCGACTGCGTTCCAGGTGGCGAATACGGCAGGCGGCGGCACACAGACGAATGTTCTTCGGGGTGACACGGCCTGGGTCGCCGTTCCCTTCGACAAGACGTACGACATCCGTACGAACGGTCAGTTCTACGTTCGGGCGTTCGACGTGGATTCGGTCGCGCCCTTCATCACGATGCGGGTGTTCATTAACGAGCGCCTGGACTACGACGTGAGGCGCAACGTTCTCGAGACGCCGCTGGAGTTCCTCTTCACGTCGTACACGGCGAGGTAGCTGTGGCGGGTTAGCGGGCTGGCGGGGTAGACCGCCCACCCCGTCCTCCGCCACTACACGCTGCGGGTGGGGAGGGGGCGAACCCGCTAACCTGCTGATTCCTGTCTCTCCTCCCGTCCCTTCGCGTTTACAGTACCCTACCATCGCCCTAGCTTGGGGCCGACCGCCTCCGATCGGGGTCGGCGAGACGGACGTGGGCACGGAGTCCGGCGGCACACGTCTTGACGGACCACAGAGACAATTCGTGGACGGGATTTCGATCGCGGTTTGGGTGATCACGAGCGCGGCGCTCGCCGCCGGGCTGGTGTTTGCCGTTATGCAGAGCCGTGCGGCCGCCGTCCGGGCTCACCTGGCCACGCTGCAGGAACGCCTTGGCGCGAAGGAGGCGGACATCCAGGCGTTACGCGCAGCCGCAGCGGAAAAGGAGGTGCAACTTCGTGAGCTCGCACAAACCAACCAGCGCTTCGGGACCGAGGCGGCCGAGCTGCGCGCGAGACTCGAGGCCGAACGCAAGGCGGCGAACGAAAAGCTCGCTCTGCTCGATGAAGCCAGGCAAAAACTCTCCGATGCGTTCAAGGCTCTTTCCGCCGAAGCGCTACGCTCGAACAACGAATCCTTCCTCGAACTGGCCAAGCTGCAGCTCGAGGGCATACGCGAGCGGGCTCAGGACGATCTCGAGCAGCGACGGCGGGCCATTGACGATGTGGTGAAGCCGCTTTCCGCGACGCTGGAGAAGGTCGACCGCAAGATCGAGGAAGTCGAAAGGACCCGTCGTGAAGCACAGGGAAACCTCACGCGCTACCTCGAGACCTTGAACGATTCCCTGCTGAAGCAGCAGGGCGAGACCGCCAGGCTGGTCAAGGCGCTTCGGGCTCCGACCGTCCGGGGACGCTGGGGCGAGATCCAGCTGCGCCGCGTCGTCGAGATCGCCGGCATGCTCGAGCACTGTGACTTCGTCGAACAGGAGAGCCTGGACGCCGAGGCCGTACGCACGCGCCCCGACATGATCGTCAAACTTCCCGCCGGGAAGACCGTGGCCGTCGACTCGAAAGCTCCGCTCGAGCATTACCTTCAGGCCGTGGAAATGGAGGACGAAGCTGCGCGGCGCGATCTCCTGATGGAGCACTCCCGACAACTACGTCGGCATGTACAGCAGCTCGGCAGCAGGAGCTACTGGGACCAACTGTCGGAGGCACCGGAGTTCGTCGTTCTCTTCCTGCCCGGAGAGAGTTTCTTCAGCGCGGCGCTCGAGCAGGATCCGCTATTGATCGAGTACGGAGTCGGGCAGCGCGTGATTCTGGCAACGCCGACCACGCTGATCGCGCTGCTCAAAGCTGTAGCCTACGGTTGGCGACAGGAACGGATCGCCCACAGCGCGAGGGAGATCAGCGACCTCGGGAAACAGCTGTACGACCGTCTGCGTGTCTTTGTGTCGCACTTCGCGGAAATCGGAAAGGGCCTGGAACGCGCGATCAGCGGCTACAACAGCGCCGCCGCCTCGCTGGAAAGTCGCGTTCTCGTGGCTGCCCGCAAATTCCGCGAGCTGGGCGCGGCCGGCGGTGACGAGATCGAGACCGTGGCTCAGATCGAACGAACGACGCGCCCCATCTCGCCGCCGGACCAGATGACGTTCTTGCCCTCCGAGCCCGGGGGAGAGGACCAGCGGGAGAATTAGCGGTTCTTACGACTACGTTATGGAATGAGTACAGCGTCTCACGCGGAGACGCGGAGGAACGCGGAGAACTGCTTCAAAATTATTCAATTTCTTC
>JACQVC010000159.1 GCA_016209995.1 Gemmatimonadota bacterium | reverse complement strand
TTGCCGAGGCGCTCGCGGAGGCGAGGGCTCTGCTGGAGCTGGCTTCAGCCGCGGGTGAAGCGGGCGCAGAACTGGCGCACGTCATGCGGGAGAGGGTGGCCGGCGTGTCGCGGGCTCTGCTGGCCGCAGGGTCGGTCGTGCTCGACGTGAGGGTCGATGACGACGTCGTAGTTCCGGGCCAAGAGGTGACGGCCGAGATCGAGCTGTGGAACGCGGGTCCGTTCGAGGTCCGAGCTGCGCCCGGTAGGCTCGAGGGATCCAGCTTCGTGGTCGTCAGCGGTCCGGGCGAAGCCGCCGGCGCTTCGGCAGCCGAGGAGGTGACGGTTCCTGCGGGGGCCGTGCGAACCTGGCGATTCCGGCTGCGCGTTCAGCAGGAGAGCGGCTCGGCGTATGCTTCCGAGCCCTATTACCTGCGGCGTCCCATGGACGGGTGGATCTACCGCTGGCCTGAGGATCCGGCGCTGCGTGCGCAGCCGTTCAATCGTCCGCCGCTCGAGGGTGCGGTAGACGTGCGGCTGGTCATCGAGGAACGCGGTGGGTCGCGGCCGGCGGCGGTCGTGCCCGTGCGCGCCACCGTCGCGGCCACGTACCGGGGCGAGGACCGCATGGTGGGCGAGCTCAGGCGACCGATCCTCGTCGTTCCCAGGATCTCGGTCCAGGCGCGGCCGCGGCAGCTGATCTGGCCGCTGGGCGCCCAAGCTGCTCGCACCATCACCGTGACTGTCCGCAGCGCAGCGGCCGACCCCATGGCCGGATCGCTGCGGCTCGAGTTGCCGGCGGGGTGGGTGAGCCAGCCCAGCGAGCGGCGCTTCCAGCTCGCGGCCGGCGGGGGCACCGAGCTGAGCTTCGACTTACGCGCGCCGGCCAACGCTCCGGTCGGTGAGTTTCCGGTGCGGGTCATCGCGCAGGATGAGCAGGGCAACTCGTACACTCGCGGATACGCGCTGGTAGACTATCCGCACGTCGAGCCCGTACCGCTGTTCGAGGACGCGGTCACTACCGTGAAGGTTTTCCCCGTGGCCGTCGCGCAGGGGCGGCGCATCGGGTACGTAATGGGCGCGGGCGATGAAGTTCCGGAGGCGATCCGCCAGCTCGGGCCCGAGGTCGAGATGATCGGGCCGCAGATGCTGGAGGGCGGCGACTTCGGGCGCTTCGCCGTGATCGTGATCGGGGTGCGCGCCTACGAGGTGCGCCCGGACCTGGCGTCCGCGAACGCGCGGCTGCTCGACTACGTGCGCGCCGGGGGCGTGTTGCTGGTGCAATACAATCAGTACGAGTACGCGGATGGCGGTTTCGCGCCGTATCCCGTCAAGATGCAGCGTCCGCACGACCGGATCACGGACGAGACGGCGCGCGTTACGATCCTGGACCCCGCCTCGCCCGTCTTTGCGGAGCCCAACCGGATCACGGCGGCGGATTTCGATGGCTGGGTGCAAGAGCGAAGCCTGTACATGCTGAGCGATTGGGACCCCGCCTACTCGCCGCAGCTGGAGATGGCGGACCCGGGTGAGCCGCCGAAGCGTGGCGGGCTGATCGTCGGGCGGCTGGGAGAAGGACTCTACGTCTACACGGGCTTGGCGTTCTTCCGCCAGCTACCGGCCGGTGTGCAGGGCGCCTATCGCCTGTTCGCCAACCTTCTCTCGCTCGATCCGTCGCGCTGGCCCGCCCGCGCCGGCAACGGCGCACGATGACGCGCTTCTTCGCCAGCCTCACCGTCGTACTCCTGTTGTCCGCGTGTCGCGGCGATACGCGCCGCGTCGTCGTGATCTACTCGCCGCACGGCCGGGATCTGCTTGCGGCGTTCGAGCAGCGCTTCGAGACGGCCCATCCCGATATCGACGTCGAGTACGTGGACATGGGCTCGCAGGAAGTGCTGGATCGCGTGCGTTCCGAGCGCGCGAACCCGCAAGCGGACGTATGGTGGGGCGCGCCGTCCGACATGTTCGTGCAGGCGGCCGAGCAGGGACTGCTGGAGCCGTATCGCCCGACGTGGGCCGACGCGCTGCCGCCGGACGCGCAGGGCGCCGACGACCGGTGGTTCGGAACCTACCTGACGCCCGAGGTCATCGCGTACAACGAGGACGCGGTGCCCGCAGAGCAGGTGCCGCGCGACTGGGACGAGGTGCTCGATCCTCGCTGGCGAGGGCAGATCCTGATCCGCGATCCACTGGCCTCCGGGACGATGCGAAGCATCTTCGCCGCGATCCTTTATCGAGAGTATCAGCGCACGGGAAACCCGGAAGCGGGCTACGAGTGGCTGCTCAGACTGGACGCGCAGACGAAGGAATACGTGCTGAACCCGACGCTGCTCTATCAGAAGCTGGCGCGGCGCGAGGGCCTCATCACGTTGTGGGATATGCCGGACATCGAGACGCTGCTGGCCCGCACGGATCTGCCGATCGCCTACATTCTTCCCCAAAGCGGCACACCCGTCGTCGTGGATGGGATCGCGGTCGTGGCGGGAGCGCCGAGTCCGGAGCTGGCACGGGAGTTCGTCGAGTGGGCGGGTAGCATCGACAGCCTGCTGTTCGCGGCGCGTCAGGTCTTTCGCATCCCCGCGCGCACGGACGTCCCGGCCGACTCGCTTCCCGAGTGGTTGCGCGCCGCGGCCCCCGCGATCCGCCCGCTGTCAGTGGACGCCGCCTTCGTGCGCGAGCACATGGGGACGTGGCTGCGGTATTGGGATCAGAACATTCGCGGGCGCGGCGTCGCGTCCGGGTACTAGCGGCGCGGAGCTGGCTTGTCGCTGGAGCTGCGCGGTCTGCGGAAGCGCTTCGGCGACGTGGTGGCCGTGCATGACGTTTCCGTCGCGCTCGACGCGGGCGAGTTCGTAACGCTTCTGGGTCCCAGTGGCTGCGGCAAAACCACGGTTCTCAGACTCATCGCCGGCTTCGAGGCCCCCGACGAGGGGCGCGTTCATTTCGCGGGTCGGGACGTCACCGCGCTCTCGCCGCAGGCCCGCGGATTCGGCATGGTCTTCCAGAACTACGCCCTTTTCCCGCACCTCAACGTGTTCGAGAACGTCGCTTTCGGGCTACGCGCCCGGGGTATGGGCGAGTCCGCGATCAGCGAGCGCGTGGAGCGATCACTCGAGCGAGTGGCTCTGCCGAAACTGGGCTCGCGCGCCGTGCAGGCCCTTTCCGGTGGGCAGCAGCAACGCGTGGCGCTGGCCAGGGCGCTCGCCATCGAGCCGCCGCTGCTGCTGCTGGACGAGCCGCTCTCGAACCTGGATGCGACGCTGCGGCGAAAGACCCGGGTCGAGCTAAGAGCGCTGGTGCGCGAGCTGGGGATCACGGCGCTCTTCGTGACGCACGACCAGGAGGAGGCGTTCGATCTCTCCGATCGCATCGCCGTCATGCGCAGTGGCGAGCTGCGGCAGGTCGGTACGCCGGAAGCGTTGTACCACGAGCCCGCCGACCGCTTCGTGGCCGAGTTCGTCGGGAGGGCGAACAGCCTGATGGCGAAGCTGGAGCGGGCGTCGGACGGCGTGCCGGTCGCGCGCTTCGCCCAGGGGGGCTGGTGGCGTCTCGCGGAGGAGCAGGTGAGGGGAGTGAACCCCGGCAGCCCGGTGGCTGTGCTCGCGCGCCCGGAGGTGTTGAGGCTAGTACGTGCGGACGAGCCCGGTGCCGTGCCGGGGACCGTCGTGGACCGGCGGTTCCAGGGAGCGGTGACCAGCTACCGGGTTGCGGTGGGCGAGGGGGTTGTGTTGAACGTGACGGACGAGGCGGGCGTGGTGAGGGCTGGGGAGCGGGTCGGCGTGATGCCGCGGCCGGGCGCACGCGTTCACGTTTTCCCGGGGGAAGACCAGGCCTGACGCGCGGGTTCTTCTCCTGAGCCCAGGACGTGAGGAGC
>JACQVC010000158.1 GCA_016209995.1 Gemmatimonadota bacterium | reverse complement strand
GGTTTAAGGCGCACGCCTGGAGAGCGTGTGGGCGGCAAAACCGCCTCGTGGGTTCGAATCCCACCCCGTCCGCTGCGACGGAGGCTCCAAGAAATGGCGAAGCCATTTCTTGGAGAACTGGCGGAAGGACTTCGGGGAGTAGCTCAGCCCGGTAGAGCACTGCGTTCGGGACGCAGGGGCCGCTGGTTCAAATCCAGTCTCCCCGACTGGAGGGCGAGAGTCGGCCAGGCCGCGCTCCCGGTCCAGGAAACGGCCGCGCCGTTTCCTGGAGCCTCTTCTCGCCCACACCTATTCGGAGGCGTAGTCCTAACTGGTAAGGCACCGCACTCGAAATGCGGCGGGCGCAAGCCCTTGGGGGTTCGAGTCCCTCCGCCTCCGCTTGATCCGTAGGCCATTGCGGCGCAGAAGGTTGCGCCGCTTTATTGTGTCCGCCATCCCCTCATCGTCTGCGCCCTTGGCGCCGTTTTGCGGCTGGCTGGGGGCGAAAAAGAAAGACCCCACACCAGTCAAGCATGGGGCCCTGTCAGCGGCAGGAACAATCAGCGTCTATCCGCGTTACGCTACCGCTCCCGCAGTCGTTGCGGACTCATCGCGCATGGGAGACCACGAAGGGCGTGGCGTATGCCGCTCAGTGTTGCCGAGCGTCGCTTCGACAATCGAAACAGCGACCGGGGCTTCGCCAGTGTACACAGCCGAGGGAACCTGCTGCAGCGCGGATCCGGGCCACGGCTCAGGCTCGGGAATCTGCTGTCCTTCCTCGATCAGCGCCTGCATCAACTCGTCAAAGATCTCGTCGAGTTTCATGAGCGCCTCTTCCCGTGTCGCGCCATCGATCCGAATGCCCGGTATCTCGGCAACATATGCCAAGTAGTAGGCACGCCCCGCGGTATCTTGGCGCACCTCGACGACCCTGCGGTAGGGCAGCGCTCGGTAGTAGGCTACATCCTTAGGCATCGGTCGATAACTCCTTTCGGTACTTCTCGAGGACTTCTACACTCGCGAGGACCGTTTCGGCAACCCACGCGCGCAAACGCCGTCCCCTGGGGATAAGTACCCACGAACGGTCGCGGCGGATCTGTAGGTCCGGGTGCTTCCGCAACAAGGGGTGCGAGAGCCGGGCCCCGTGTCGGGTCTGGCGTTCCAATTCATAGCCCAACCGCCTCAGGAGGGCAATATACACCCTTTGGCTGTGCCCGCCTGGGCTTAGGCGCAGCTTATCTAACGTTAGGCGCCAGACCATCTTACTGGCGCTGCTTGACAACCGCTAGTACCGCTGCCGCATGATAGGTGCCGTCGAGGTACACCTCGAACGCATACAGGCCCGGGTGGGGGAAGACAGCCCCGAACACCTTCACCACTACAACGTGCCGGAGCGGCAAACCCGGCACCACGACTCCTGTACCAAGCGTGAACTTACCCGGCAGGGTCGCGAGTTCGTTCCGCTGCTGATCCAGCACCTTCACCTCGAACCCAACTTCTCTCCCCGCCTCCTTTGGGTGTGCGTAAATCACAAGGGACACTGCGAGCTGCTCGTGTTGTGCCGGAAATTGGCGCGCGGCGATCATGTTGAAGCTGCCGACGATCGTGAGTTTTTTGCTGCCGGGATCGACCGCTGCGTAATCAGAAATGAGAATGCTGTCGACGTTCACGGGGTATTCTTCCCTTCGAAAGGCAAGAGTCTGCGCTGGCTGAGGCAAGAGCCTGCGCTGGCTGGATGCACGGGGATGCCGTGCCCTCGCGCCCAGAGGGTGATCCAGCTTATCCCAGCACTGCCGCCCAGTGGTCTTCGGCTACGATCGCCACGGGCACGCCGTCCCGTTTGTACGCGACCGCCCGCTCGATCTTGCGACCGTAGGCGGTGTGGGCCCAGTCGGTGCTCCCGAATGTCCCGATCACGAGCACGTTCGTGCGCTTCGTGACGGAATTCTTGCAGATGCCGCCGCGCGTCACAACCTCGTGCTCGCAGGCGGAGCGTGGTCCGTAGGCGAATTTCCCGGTAAACACGTAGGTCTGCCCGGAGAAGCTCAGAGGAGGAGGTGGATCATCGAGCGGCGGGGCGGTCGCGAGCGGCGCATGCGTAAGGATGCTGCAGTCGCCCCCGACGAGCTGCTCAAGAAGTTGCTTCAGGTCCTTGCGTTCGTTCGGATCGACGCGGCCATCTGCGAAAATACGCTGGAGCCGGTGCGCCAGAATGTCTGCGGGCCAGACGTTGAGGATCTCTTGGCGGGGAGCGAGCCAGTTGCCGAGCGCGATCGCCTCTGCCTCGGTTACTTCCCCGTCGAAAAGAACGCCGCGTGCAAGACCGAGCATCTCATGGATATCGCGGTCGAGTCGACGGTGCACGTTTACCGCTGCACCTGGCTGGCGGTGCTCATCGAGCGCCACACGCCTCGCGCTCGAGCGCGCTGGCGCGGGGGACGGCGCGAGAGTGATCACCGCGTCAGCCGAGCACAGCAGCAGTCTGATGCCCGTCCGGCGTTCATTCTCGAGTGATTCCCAGAGGCAGATGCACCGGATGGGGTCGCCGCGGAGTAGCCGCTCCGAGATGGCTGGCGCAGCTTCGCGGGGAACGTACCCCGCTTGTAGTGTCCTGTCGGCATTCCACACCGCCACAGCGTTCGGGTCGTGATGGTTGCCCGGCTCGGGCACGAGGGCCAGCGGCTCGCCGGCAGCAAACGACGGGTCCTGCAGGTTCTCGATGCGGTACTGCTCGCCGACCACGAGCATCGACTCGATCCCTTCCGAGCGGGGCAGCGTGCGCCAGTTCAGTCGCTGGTCGTCTTGCGAGCGGCACACGACGAAGCCGCGGCCGCTGTCGCTTTGGAAGGGCTCGAGGTAGAAGGCTGCTCGGCTGGCCATCGAGTTCGCCTTACGCGTTTCCGCCAGTCCTGGACGCCAAGAGCTGAAGCAGGAAACCAGCGGCGAGCAACCCCCAGCCGACGATGCGGCCCCAGCTGCTCACTCGGTCGGCAGCGTCGCTCCCGAACCGTTCCTCGACCCACCCGAGAACAAAAGAGTGGTGAAGGCTGAGATAACCCTCGGACCGTTGAACGCCGATCTCCATGGCAGCAAGGACAAGTACGCCAACGAAATCCAGGGCTAGGCCGATCACGTTCATGGCTTATTAGGCAGAAAAGCCAATCCGCCCGGATGCTCCGGCAGCCGGGCCAGTTGGGCGTAGAGAAAATCGGGGGTGGGCAGGGGCAGAATGGGACCAGCGGCGCTGCGGGGCAAGGG
>JACQVC010000170.1 GCA_016209995.1 Gemmatimonadota bacterium | reverse complement strand
GCCGCCCCGCGCCGCCACGTAGCGCGAGAACTCCCGCGCGTGTGTTTCGACGCCGCCGAGGAGCGGATGGTAGAAGGTGGTCAGCATCAAGACGCGAGGGGCCGCCATTGCCGTCAACTTCGCGCCAGCAGCGGATAGATGAGCCGCCAGTATCCGCGCAGGAGGCCTTCGTACAGGCGCTGCGCGGCGCGCACCAGCGGATGACCCACCAGATCCCCGCGCGCCACGATGGCGTCGGTCCGCAGCACGTCGCGGTCGGGCCGCACGCGGATTCTCGCGACCGCGGCGCGATCGGCCGGCAGCCGCGGCAGCATCCGCACCAGACCCGCCAGCGCCTTCAGGTAGGTGACGCCGTGGCCCTTCGCGACGAGCACGATCGCCTGGAGCACCTCGTGGAGGACGAGCACCGGCAGGATCAGCAGCACCGTGCGGAGCTGATAGTCCTTGAGCAGCACGTGCCACCGGTTCCGGATCTGATAGTAGAAGAGCCAGGCGCTGCGTGGCCGGCTCCGGTGCCGCACGCGGGCCTGCGGGAGTTCCACGATGTGGTAGCCGGCGAGCACGACGCGGTGCGTGAAGTCGCCGTCCTCCTTGCCGATGAAGTACCGCTCGTCGAACATCCCGGCGCGCAGCGCCGCCTCGCGCACGACGAGCAGCGCGCAGCTCGATGCCGCCCCGATGTCGAGCGGGGCGGGGCCCCGCTCGGCGAGCGGCCGATCGAGCCAGGGATTGACCGCCTCGCAGATGAAGTGAAAGCCGGTGCCCGCGTACTGAATGACGTCGGGCCGGTCGGCGTGCACGACGATAGGGCTTCCCACCGCCACGGTCGGGTCGGCGCGCAGCAGAGCCGCAAGCGCCTGGATGCAGCCGGGCTCGACCATCACGTCGGCGTCCATCAGGAACACCCAGGGCGTCGTTGCCTCGCGGATCCCGACGTTGCGCCCGGGGCTCGGGCCCCGATTCACCTCCAGCCGGCGCAGCCGTACGCCGGCGACGACGGCCGCAAGCGCTTCGGGTGCGCCGTCGGTGCTCGCGACATCGACGATCGTGATTCGCTCGGCCGGGCATCCCGACGCGAGCACCGAGTCGACGGTTTCCTGCAGCGTGTTCGCGGCGTTATGCGCCACGATGGCGACCGACACCTCGCCGGGGAAGCCTTCAGTCACGGGTGGGCCTCGCCGGCGCCGGCCCGCTCGCACCCTCGAGAGTCACCGTCGGCCGCCGGTGCCGGGGCAGCCACGTGATGAACTTGCCGTTGAGACGCATCAGCCGGTACGGGTCGTCGCCCGCCCGAACGGCGCGCAGGCCGAAGAGCCGCTCGGAAAACGCCGTCTCGTACCCGACGGTGCGGGCCGCTTCCCGGGCCAGCGCACCGGCAATGCCCCACGGGAAGCACAGGTGCCGGACGGTGTTGGTGGCGAGGCGGTCGTTGAGCACCGACCGGGCACGGTCCAGCTCCTCGCGGATGGCCGCCCTCCGCGCCCCGTCCGACTCGTCGCGCACGCGTGCCCCTGCCGCCAGAGCGCGCAGCTCCGCCTGCCAGGTGCGCGTGCGGAAGAAGTCGGCGCCGCCACGCGCGCGCACCCACGCGACACACCGGCGGCGGACATCGGCGTCGTCGAACACGCGAACGGCGTCGCTCAGCCGCGATCGCTCGGGGAACAGCGGTGCGCCCAGGTCGGCGGGCGACAGATAGGCGGGCTCGCCGTTCTCGGAGACGAGCGGCCGGTCGAGTGGCGGACGATCGGCGAAGGCGGGCGTCACGAATCCGGTCGGGACGGGATGGCAAAAGATGCGCGAATGCGAATAAGAATGCGACTGGACGTCGATCACGCCGGACCGCGACAGGGCTTGGAGCTCGGGCCAGGTGACAAACGGCGGAGCGGTGGGATCGGGGTGGGCTGCCGGTCCTGCGCCTTGCTCGAGCGTCGGGCGACAGGCGGCCGCCTCGGTGATCCGTCCTGGGATGGCGAAGGTCATGGCCTGCAGCCCGTACCGCCTCAGCAGGGGCGCGCCCACGGTCCACAGGCTCGCACGGGCATCGTCGAAGCAGAGCGCGACTGTGTGCGGTCCAGGATGCCGGCCGTCCCGGACCAGCCGCGCGATGGCGTCGCCGGTGACGGTCTGGTAGCCGTTTTCGGCGAGGTGCCGCAGCTGAGGGTCGAGCGTAGCCGGCTCCACGTCGTGGAGGTGGAATACCGGCAGCAGGCGGCCGATCGATCCGCCGAACAGGAAAGCCGGATAGCGGCCCGTGGCCAGATCGAACAGCCCCCGCAGGGTACCGCCGCGCTCCGCAAATGGAACGCGGGCCGCGTTCCACATCGATGAGGCCTCCGAGCGGCCGACGGCTGGCGTGCGGGCCGAACGATCTAGGGCACGGTCGTGCACGCGATGTTGGTCCGCACCTCGCCGGCCTCGACCTCGTCGCGGGCCCGGGCGCTCATGGCGAAGCACACGGGCGTGCCGGGCGCCGGGTTCCACGTGTGATCCATCGGCGGCTTTCGGATCTGATCGGGCCCGAGGTCCCGAAGGCCTTCGCCCTTGCACTCCTGACCGGGCCGCAACCAGTCCCACGTCGCGCCGTACCACACTCCGTTAATCGGCGCGAAGACCCAGATGTTGCCCTCGATAAAGATATCGCCGAAGATCGACTGGGGGAACGTGCCAGCGCCGGTGTGGTACACGCAAATCTGCCCCGATGAGATGGTGAGACCGGTGACGAGCGACGTCTGCTCCCAGGCGGCGATGTTGCGGTGCAGGTAGACGACCTCGAATGGATTGATCTGATCGTTGCCGAACGAGCCGGGCGCCGGGGTGACCACAAAGGCGATCGTCGTGACGGTCACGACCGGCGACCACGGGCCGAAGGCGTCGGCGAGCCGGGCGCGCGCGCGGATCAAGTACTGCGTTTCACCCTCAAGCTCACCGGCGGGCGTGAACGACGTGCTGCCGGCCTGCTGGGGGCGGATCGTCGAGTCGACAAGGGTCCCGCCGCCCACCGAACCCTTCCAGACCTCGATCTCCAGGTCCAGGGCGGCGTCCACGTAAGTGCCGCGTGCGCTCCCGACGACGATCGTCATCGTCTTCTCGTCGATTTCCTGGCCCTGGGCGGGCGACGTGATGGCCGGGGCGCTCGCCTTGAGCGTCGATCCGTCGGCCGCCGCGTCAGTCGCAGCGCGTGTGGCCGCGGTGCCGGCCGACACCGGAGCCGTCGGGCTGGTGGCCGTCTGAGTGCAGCCGGCAGCGGTCACGCCGAGGAGCAGTATTACGAGTCGAGCGCTGAGACTTCCCCGTGTCACTCATCAACCTCAGTTCTCGGCCGTCCGGCCGATGTCAATGGATTCTTGGCGGACTCCCACAATTCCGCACCATAGTAGACCAATCCCGCTCGGAGCGAAAGGCGTTCCTCACCCGCTTTTCTTCTTGTGCTAGGATGGCGCGTTTGACTGAAGTGCGCGTCGATTCGCGCACCGGTCTCGCGCACGCCGACCGGCGCGGGTGAAGCCGGGGGACAGCGGCGCGAGGCGAGGGCAGGTCGGAAAGAAAAAGAAGAAGAGGGTAATCACGCCTATGAAACGTTTGTCGTTCTTCCTGGTTGCGGTGACAGTGCTCGGGGCCGCGCGCACCGACGCGCAGACGCTCCTCAGCGAGGACAAGATCTTCATCAGCGTCAACGGTGGGTATCAATCCGGCACGCAGAGCTTCGACGACCGGCAGAGCTTCTCGCTGTACGGTGAGAACGGCCGGTTCGACACGGGATACCGCGTCGATCGCCGCGGCGGCCTGTTCGACCTGAGCGGCGGCGTCCGCGTCTGGCGCCGGCTGGCTGTCGGCGCCGGCTTCTCGTGGACCTCCTCGGACCAAGGCGCCGATCTCACCGCGTCGGTCCCGCACCCGCTCTTCTTCTCGCGGCCCCGCACCGCCGTGTCGCGGATCGGCAATCTGAACCACACCGAGACGGCCGTGCACATCCAGGCGCGCTGGACCGTGCCGGTCAGCCGACGTATCGCCGTGGCGCTGGTGCTGGGACCGTCGATCTTCAACGTCCGGCAGGATGTCGTGACGTCGGTCGCAACGCAGGAAGTCGGCGCTCCCTTCGATCAGACTCAGATCGCATCGGTCTCCTCGACGACGCAGCGCAAGACCGCCGCCGGCGGCCATGTCGGGCTCGACATCAGCATGATGGCGACCCGGCAGCTTGGGGGCGGCCTGTTCGTACGCTACGCGGCTGCGTCGCCGAAGGTGGACCTGGCGTCCAAGACCGTGGCTCTGAAGGCCGGCGGATTCCAAAGCGGCCTGGGCGTACGGGTGCAATTCTAGAAAGCCGGCCTCAAGTTGTCAGTCGTCAGTCGGCGACACCAGCGAAGACGGAAACTGGGAACTGACGACTGACGACTCAGTACGGCCACGTGACAAGCACGACGTTGGTCCGCTCCTGGCCCGCCTGCACGCCGTCGCGGGCGCGTGCGCTCATCATGAAGCCGATCGTGTCGCCCGCGCGGGGTACCCAAGAGGCGTCCATCGGATGGATCCGGATCTGATCCCGGCCGAACTCCTCGGCCGTCGCCCCCTTGCAGACCTGGCCGATGCGCAGCCAGTCCCACGTCGCCCCGTACCACCGGCCGTTGATCCGCGCAAAGATCCAGACATTGCCTTCGACGAGGATGTCGCCGAAGACCGAGGTCGGGAACTGCCCGGCCTTGGTGTGATCGACGCACACCGTGTGCGGAGAAATGCTCACGTTGGTGACGGTCGAGGTCACCGGCCAGGCGCTCACGTTCCGGTGCAGGAACGTCACCTGGCCTAGATCCAGCTCGTCGCTCGGACTCCCGCCGCCGCCTGGCGGTGGGGCTGGCGGGGGCGGTGCCGGCGCCGGCGTTCGGAACATCTGGATCTCGGAATAGCCGCTCGTCACGGTGCCGGTGCGCGACTCCGTACTGGCGCGCACGCGCCAGAAATAGAAGCGGTCGAGCGTGAGATCGCCGCGCGAGACGCCCGTCGTGCCTTGACCTTGCACCGCCGTGATCACCTCGGGGCTGGCAAACGCGGCGTCGGGCGACAGCTCGAACCGGTAGAATACGGGGTTCTTCACGGGGCCGCTCGTCGAGCTGTTCCGGGTGACGAGCGTCACGCTGGTGCCGGTGAGCAGCTCGCCGTAGGCCGGGGAGGCGGGCTGCGGCACCTGGACCACCACCGGTGTCACGATCTCAAAGGTGCGCGTCGCCGAGTAAGGGCCGGTGTTCGCGCCATCGAGCGCGCGCACGCGCCAGTAGTAGAGGTGATCGGTCGGCAGGTTGGGGTTGATCCGGTAGCTGACCCGCCCCCCCTCGAGTGGGACGCTGATCTTTTCCGCCTTGTGGACGAGCTGCGTAAAGTCCGATGTGGCCGAGACTTCCAGCTCGTACCAGAACGGCCGAACGCTGTTGGAGGACGCCGCATCGAAGCTCAGCGTGACCGTCTGCTCCGCACCTTCGATGATGGTGCCGTGAGCCGGCGCTGAAGGGGCCGGCGGAGAAATCGTGACCCCTGGAATCGGCCCGGCAATGTCGGGGCTCAGCGGGTTGGCGCTCTTGACGGTGTCGCAGGCGGCAACCGTCGCTGCCAGCGCGGCTACGCCGACAATCCTGGGTAGCCCGTTACAAATGCTGTACATGCCGAATCTCCACGGTCGCGCGAATCAGCACTCCTAAGTCGGCTAGGTCGGCCCGCTGCTTACGGTTCGCGTTCCTTCCTGTGTAATATCGGAACATCGCATGCCGAAGTACAGCCCACCGGGGATACAGCAAGACCAGGGCCAGTCCGGGCGGCTCGTCGGTGGTCCGGCGCTGTGTTACTGTTGCGGGTCGTCCGCGCGCGGCCGGCGGGACCGCCGGGGGAGGTAGACGGGCAGTGCGTTGGAGGGACGGGGTCGATCCGGGCTATCTGGCCGCGACGCTCATCCTGATCGTCGGCTCAGCCGCGTCGCTGTCACTCGACGTCGTCGGGGCCGGGTTCGGGATCAAGGGCGACGAGGCCACCTACGTCTCGATGGCCCTCAGCGCCGCCTATGACGGCGACCTCGCATACGAACGGCGCGATCTGGAGCGCTTTTACGAGATCTACCGCACCGGGCCGGAAGGCATCTTCCTCAAGCGCGGCCGCCAGCCCAGCCTCCGCCTTCAGGGGCGTTGGCCGCTCGTTACGATCGCGAGCTCGCCGGCGGCCGAAACCGATCGCCTGTATTTCGGCAAGTCCTACATCTACGCCGTCGCCGCGGCCCCATTTGTCCGGCTCGCGGGGCTCAACGGCCTGCTGCTGTTCCACGTGGTACTGATGGTGGGCGTCCTGGTCGCCGCCTACCGCTTCCTGGCTGCCCAGTCGCCGCCGGCCGTCGCGCTGACCTACGCCCTGGGCTTCGTGGGCGTGTCGATTCTGCCGCTCTACACGATCTGGCTGACCCCCGAAGTGTTCAACGTCGTGCTGGTCTCGTCCGCCTACTTCCTGTGGTTCTACAAAGAGGTCGCGCCGCCCGCCACCGGAAGGCTCGGGCGCCTGATCCGCGGCCCGACGTCGGATGTGCTGGCCGCCGTGCTGCTGGGCCTGGCCACCTTCTCCAAACCCACCAGCGTCCTGCTCATC
>JACQVC010000169.1 GCA_016209995.1 Gemmatimonadota bacterium | reverse complement strand
CAGCAGGACTCTTCATCATCACATCCTGAGACAGAAAGAGGCGATGCGTGGCCGCATTGCGCACTCTCCAGGCCTTCACAGTGACCGCGTGTGCTCTGCTCGCGGGCTGTGGGGAGCCTGCCGAGCCGCCACCGGTTCCGACCGAGGTGTTGGTGGCTCCTACTACTATGACGCTGGCAGCACTTGGTGACACGGTCCGTTTCAGTGCTCAGGTGAAGGATCAGAAGGGGCTGCCCCTAGCCACTGCCGTCATCCGCTGGTCGACGTCTGCGGCCGACGTGGCGACCATCGACTCGGTGAGCGGACTGGCGACCGCCGTTGGTCCGGGGTCCGCGAGCATCACGGCTCGGGCGGCGGACGCGACAGGGACCGCCCAGATCCTGGTGCAGCAGCGGCTGACGGCGCTGACGAAGCTGGCGGGCGATGAGCAGATCAAGACCGCGAGCACTCAGCTCACCGATTCGCTCGCCGTGAAGGTGACAGACCCACGCGGCAACGGAATCCGCGGCGTGGCGGTCGAGTGGAAGGTGACCGCCGGAGGGGGCGCAGTAAGTCCCGCCAGCTCGACGACGGATCAGACCGGACGCGCGGTCACGCGGTGGACGCTGGGGCCCGCGACGACGGCGCAGTATGCAACGGCGACGGTGAGCGGGCTCAGTGAAGTCAAGTTCCTGGCCATCGGGACGCACCCAGGCCCCGGCCTGCTCGAGGGTTCGTATCAATTCACCGGACCGCTCCCCGCCATCGAGCCGCGCATGCTCACCGTCGATGGTCAGACGCTGCAAGACACTCTGTATGCAGGCCAGGTGCTGGTTTTCTTCGACCCACTCACAGCCGCCAGCTCGGCTAGCTCAGTGATCACCGCGGCCGGCGGATCGGTTCTCGCGCGCGTCCCGAATGGCGGCTACTACCTCGCCGGAGTTGCGCCCAGGGCCGAAGAAGCCTTCATGACCAGCATGCGCTCGAAGACCGGCGTGAGGACCGTAGTGCCGCACGGCGTCGGATCGTTCATGGGAGTGACGGTGCTGGATAACTGCGCAGGCGCACACGGACAGGGCGTGAGCGGCGCGATCACGGAAGCCGGGGCGAAGGTGGACGCCTGCAAGCAGGTAACGACTTCGGGAAACAGGCCCATCGAGTCCCTTGTGGTCGATGAGATCTACGCAGCCGCGGCGAAGGGCGGAACTATCATGCTGAATCTCTCGTTCAACGGCGGGCCCAGCTTGATCGACTACGAATCGCAGAGCACAATCGAGAAATGGGTATCACATTACTCGTGGAAGCGCTGGATGCGGCCGATACTCGAAACGGTGGCGTCACTTCCGGAAGCGACGCGACGGGACATGGTTCTGACGGTGTCAGCCGGTAACGGGAACATGCCGATCAAGCCGCTATTGGATGACCTGCGCACGGATGCGAAGCTCGCCAACGTGCTGAAGAAGAACGTGCTGCTGGTGGCCGCCACGGAAGAAGCCTACCCGCTCTCCAACCACGCTTCCGATGACCCGGATGTGGCGGTGTTTGGGCTCGCCAAGTGCCCGAATGGCATAGTCGGCACGTCATGCTCCGCGCCACTCGCGTTGGGCGCCATCGAATCCGTCGGAGCGATCTACGACCTCGGCGGCGCAAACGCGCTGCTCGCGGCGAAGACCGCCATCGCGACCAACGCCAACCACGTGCTCGACGTGAAGGAGCTGGTCACCAAGGCCGAACAGCTCCGCGACGCGCTCAAAACCGACGGCGCCGCGGCACTCAACGTCACGGGCATCAGCATTCCCACGAAGGGCGCAACCACGATCGCGGTGATCACCCCGGCCATGGCCAACGTTACCGTGAGCTACACGGTCAGCGGCACCGACGGTTACTTCCTTTCGGGCACCAAACGCACCGATGCGGCCGGCCGCGTCACCTTCGCGATCGAGCCGGGTGCGCCCAATGTCGTGGACACGATTTCGGCAACGGCGGTGCTGGCCGGCATCACGGCGAGGACGACGCACAAGTGGTAGGGGCACGCATAGGGGGGCGCCATCGCGTCCCCTTGGACGTGTCCCGGGTTCCCACGGCCTCGGCGCGCCGCGAGACGTAGGAGCCTAGCCGGGCGGTATTCGGAATAGACTTCCGGGGGGGACCTGGACCCGTGGCTCCGCTCGGGCGGGATCTTCGCGGCGCCTCAGCTCGAGCGAGCGCCGCCATTTCGGCGGGGCCGTCGTGGCGGGTGCCATGCCCGTAGCGTTCGCGGCGGGCGGCGCCACATCCAGCGTGAGCGTGTAGGCGGTGCCGGTCATCGCGAACTCGAACACGCCGATCACGTAGGTGCCGGGGCCGAGCTTGTGCACGATGCTATCGTTGGCCGCTGGGGATTCACCTCGGGCGATCGCCGTTTGCAGTGGCGTCGTGGTGGGCAATCCGAGCCAGAGGTCGAGGTCGCCCGTCGCTCCGCTCAACTTCGCGCGCACGCGAGTGCTGTCGGGGCCGGCGAGAGTGAAGCTGTAGAAGTCCAATGCGCCGCCGTTCTCCGCGACGGCCGCGATGCTCGCCGGAAAGCTTACCGGCCTGGCCTCCTTCACCCAGTCGTTGACCTCGAACGTGTCGGGCGGGAAGGCGTAGAGACCCTGGTTGAGAACGCGCAGCCCGTAGGGCATGTGCGATCCGGTTCCGTGCACGAGCAGGAAGAAGGTATCCGGTTGGGCGACGGCTCGAGCGGCGCGCATGGTGCGGCGGGACGTGTCCGTGGTGAAGTCGTAGCTCATCAGTCCCCAGACCCAATCGAAAAAGTCGCGCACCGTGTAGAACGGGTCAGGATAGCCCGCGATCCAGGTCAGGGGACGGCTACCTGATTGCGTGGGCGGCTCCAGCTTGAACAACACAGCCTGCAGCAGGCTGTCGATCTGTAGCCCGAGGTCGGGGTCTTCGGTGAATCCGCTGCCCTTGCCGATGGTGATCTCGACCGTGAGCTGCCCCGGCGGCTGTGGGATCGGGAT
>JACQVC010000168.1 GCA_016209995.1 Gemmatimonadota bacterium | reverse complement strand
GGAGGGGTGCTCGTGGCGCCGGGGCGAGCTCCGGCTCTTGCGATTCGACTGCAGAACGGCGCCACCGCCGGCGCGGTCTCGGTGAGCATCGCCGGAGAAGCGCAAGAGCTCAGGCTCTCGGCCTGGGAATCGCGAGAGCTGCACCTCCCGCGATCGGGTCAACTCCTGGTTCCGATCGTCATCTCGGCGCGGGAAGGATTCCGGCCGAGCGAAGTCGATCCTCAATCTGACGACCAGCGCTGGCTCGGCTGTCGGGTTCAGGTCGTCCCCGTCGAAACCCTGCCTCAGTAGGCGATGGCGGCCGAGCTGCTTTCCTCTCTCCCTTGGCGGATCGCGGATTCGACGCGACGACGCTCCGCGATATTACGGGCGCCGCCCGGGTCAACCTGGCGGCCGTGAACTACCACTTCGGCTCGAAGGACGCGCTGCTGGCTGCAGTGCTCGAGCGGCGGGTGGCACCGGTCAACCGTCACCGCCTGGAGCTCCTGGATCGGGCCGAAGCCGCGACGGCCGGCGGTGCCGTCGATCTCGACGTCCTCTTGCGTGCGCTGCTCGAGCCGCCTTTTCGGCTGTTCGTGGCCAGGGACGACCGCAGCGCGAAGTTCCTGCATCTGATGGGGCGCATTCACTCCGACCCCCATCCACAGGCGCGGTCGATTCTCCTGGGGCAGTTTGGCGAGGTCATCCGTCGGTTTGTATCCGCGTTCCGGCGGACCCTCCCCGATCTGGAGGCAGACGAGCTCGGCTGGCGAATTCTGTTCATCATCGGCGCGATGGTCGGGACGATGAACGAGAGCCCGCTGCCGCCGGAGTTTGAGGGCAGCCGGCCGCACAGTCCGGAAGAGGTCCTCGATGCGCTCGTGCGGTTTGCGGCGGCGGGGATGAAAGCGCCTGCGGGGGCCCGGCGATCGGCGGTGATGGCATGAAGCGCAGCCGCTCGGGAGTTGTCTGGCTGGCTGGCATGCTCGTGATGGCCGCCGGCTGTGCCTCGGCACCACCGGTGAGCCGGCCGGATCTCGGCGTGCCGGTTCCCCCGGCATGGACGGCGGCGACCTTCGACGTCACGCTCAACATGATCACGCCCTTCGCTTTCATCCTCGTGCTGGGCATCGTGGTGGACGACGCGATCATCGTGGGCGAGAACGTCTACACCCACCAGGAGCGCCATGGGCAGGGGCTGAAGGGGGCCATCGACGGCACGCAGGAGATCGCCGTGCCGGTCATCTTCGCCGTGCTCACGACGGTGGCCGCCTTCTCGCCGCTGCTCAGCGTGCCCGGCACGATGGGCAAGATCATGCGGGCCATTCCCCTCATCGTCATTCCCTGTCTGCTGTTCTCGCTGCTCGAATCGCTGATGATTCTGCCGGCCCACCTGTCCCACATGCGGTCGGGCGTGCACCACCGGCGGCCTGGACCGTGGCACTTCCTGCAGAGCCGCGTCGCGGGCGCCCTCCGCTGGGTGATCGACCGGGCGTACCGGCCCTCGCTCGAGTTCTCGCTGCGCTGGCGCTATCTGACCGCGGCGGTAGGCCTGTCCATTCTCATCCTGACGGGCGCCATGCTGGCGGCCGGCCTCGTGGTGTTCGAGTTCTTCCCGGCGGTTGAATCCGATCGCATGTCGGCGGCGATCACCACCCCCGCCGAGGGCCGCACGGTGGGGAGCGACGCCCTGCTCGAGCGCTGGCGCGCGGCGACGGGCGCGATTGCCGAGGCGGTGGAGCTCCGCTTCGAAGCCTCCATGTTCAGCGCCGGCGAGGACGTGAACGTCCAGTTCGCCGGGCCGGACGTCGACGAGCTGCGATCGATTGCCGCCGATCTCAAGACCCGTCTGGCCGACTATGCCGGGGTCTACGACATCGCCGACTCGTTTCGCGAGGGCAAGCGCGAGATCCAGCTCGGCATCAGGCCGGCGGCCGAAACGCTGGGCCTCACGCTGGCCGACCTGGGCCGGCAGGTCCGGCAGGCGTTCTACGGTGAAGAAGCACAGCGCATCCAGCGCGATCGCGATGATGTGCGCGTGATGGTGCGGTATCCGAGGCGCGCGCGCCACCCCGGCGTGTACTACACCTTCGAAGGCATGCAGTCGGAGCAGCGCGACACGATTGGCGGCCT
This sequence comes from Gemmatimonadota bacterium, assembly GCA_016209995.1. Lineage (GTDB taxonomy): Bacteria > Gemmatimonadota > Gemmatimonadetes > Longimicrobiales > Gaopeijiaceae > JACQVC01. Next base: position 3,344 of record JACQVC010000168.1, on the reverse strand, counting down.
GCAGCGCGGGTTCCTCCTCGCCATGTTCATGGTCTTCGCGCTGCTGGCGGTGCCCCTCCGCTCCTACGTGCAGCCGGTGATCATCATGCTCGCGATCCCGTTCGGGCTCGTCGGCGCCTTCTGGGGACATCTGGTCCTGGGGCTCAACCTGACCATCATGTCGCTCCTCGGCATGGTCGCCCTGGCGGGCGTTGTCGTGAACGACAGCCTCGTGATGGTGCACTTCATCAATCAGAAGCGCGAGGCGGGCATGTTCCTGAGCGAGGCGGTGCGCGAGGCGGGCGCCGTCCGCTTCCGTCCGATCCTCCTCACCTCGCTGACGACGTTCGCCGGGTTGTCGCCGCTGCTGCTCGAGAAGAGCATGCAGGCCCGCTTCCTCATTCCCATGGCGGCGTCGCTGGCCTTCGGCGTCATGTTCGCCACCTTCGTCACCCTCGTGCTGGTGCCGACGAGCTATGTCATTCTGGAAGATCTGAAGGCGTTCGCCGGCGCGCTGTGGCGGCTGTTCCGCCCGCCCTCCCCGTGGGGCGCCCTCTAAGCTCCACGACGCTGGACTATTCAGGGCGCTCCACTCCCGTCGTCCCATTCGCTGCACAAACCGACTCCGCAGGCCGGAAGAATGCGGCTCCCAGTACGATCGCGTCGTGGTCAGGCCGGGCTTGCCGCCATCGCCTCTTCCGTATAAGCTCGAATTCCTGCTGTTTTCCGGCGTCGTGGGCCGGTCCAATCTCTGGGGACGATGGAGGTCGTGGACATGCGCGTGCTGGCAGCCGCGATGGTGGCAGCGCTGTTGAGCGTTTCGAGCCCCGCAGGGGCGCAGTGGCTCAAGCACCACGATCCCCGAGTCCCACGCACCGCCGACGGCAAACCCGACCTGAACGCGCCCGCGCCGCGCCTGCCCGACGGCCAGCCCGACCTGAACGGGTTGTGGAACGCCGTGGACGGCCGCTTTCTCACCAACATCGCCCGGCGTGCCGGGTTTGACGCGCCATTCACGCCGTGGGCCGCGGCGCTCTTCAAGGAGCGGCAGGACAATCAAGGACGCGACCGCCCCGCCGGGCGCTGCCTGCCGCACACCATTCCGACGGCGATGATGGTGCCCGGCTACCCGTGGAAGATCGTGCAGACGCCGGGGCTCACCATCCTCCTGTTCGAGAACTTCACCGACTTCCGTCAGATCTTTACCGACGGACGCAGCTTCCCCAACGATCGCCAGCCGGCCTGGTTCGGCTATTCCATCGGCCGGTGGGAGGGCGACACATGCGTGGTGGAGACGACGGGGTTCAACGCGGAGGCGTGGCTGGACGACACGGGGCACCCGCGCAGCGAAGAGATGCGCGTGACCGAGCGGTTCCGCCGCCTCGACTTCGGACATCTCGAGGTCGAGTTCACGTTCAACGATCCGAAGGCCTACACGAAACCGTGGTCGGTCGCGGTGCCTTTCGAGCTGCTGGCCGACACCGACATCATCGAGAACTACTGCGAGAACGAACGCGACTGGGCGCATATCGTCGCCGCGCAGCCCTAGAGCAGGCCGTGAGCCTTCCGCTCGAGATGTTCAGGAGGTCTGAGCTCATGACGCACATCAACCCATTCCGGACCAAAGCGGCCCTGATCGGAGTGTTTGCGGCGGCGGTGGCGGGTCTGTCGCTGACCGCGGCCGGGCCGTCGCTTCCGACCGCCAAGCCCGAAGAGGTCGGGCTGTCGTCCCAGCGCCTGACGCGCATCGGCGACATGATGCAGCGCCACATCGCGGCCGGCGAGATTGCCGGAGGCGTGACGCTCGTCGCGCGCCGGGGGCGCATCGCGCACTTCGAGGCGCACGGCACGATGGATCTGGAAACCAAGCGGCCGATGCAGAAGGACTCGGTGTTCCGCATCGCCTCGATGACCAAGGTGGTCACCGGCGTCGCCACGCTGATGATGCTGGAGGAAGGCAAGCTCCGCATCACCGACCCGGTCTCGAAGTTCATTCCCGAGTTCGGGAACCTGACCGTGGCCGTGGCGCAGCCGCGCCAGGGCCCCCCGCAGACCAACGGGGAGGAACCCGCGGCGCCGAGCTTCTACCGCGTGCCGACCGAACGTGAGGTCACGGTGCGCGACCTGCTGACGCACACTTCGGGGCTGGCGAGCGGCCCGATGAGCAACAGCTCGGTGCGTGAGGTCGCGCGGCAGCCCGGCGACACGCTGGCCGACTACATTCCGCGCCTCGGCCGGACGGCGCTCGAGTTCCAGCCGGGCTCCCGCTGGGCCTACAGCCCTCAGGCCGGCTTCGACGCCCTCGGCCGCATCGTCGAGGTCGTGTCGGGCATGCCGTTCGACCAGTTCCTGCGCCAGCGCTTGTTCGGTCCGCTCGGCATGACCGACGTGTCGTTCTACGCGACCGAGGCGCTCGAGCCGCGGTTGGTCACGGCATATCAGCTGACGCCGAACGGCATCCGTACGAACCCGAATCCCAACTCGATGTCGAGCCGCGTCTACTTCATGGGGTCGGGCGGCCTGGTGACGACGGCGGAAGAGTATCTGAAGTTCGGCCAGATGCTGCTGAACGGCGGCGAGCTGAACGGAGCGCGCATTCTGAGCCCACGGACGGTCGAGCAGATGGCATCGGTCCACGTGTCCGATACGCTGCCCGGCCGGCCCGTCGGCGAGGGCTACGGGTTGAGCGTGCGCGTGCTCAATCATGCGGTCGCCAACGGCTCGCGGCTGTCGGACGGCGCCTTCGGATGGAGCGGCGCCTACGGCACGCACTTCTGGGTCGATCCCAAAGAAGAGATCGTCGCCATCCTGATGATTCAAACACCGGTGCGCGAGATGCGTCCGGAGTTCGAGAACGCGGTGATGCAGGCGGTCATCGACTGACACTGCCGGCGAGGCCGGTCGGAGGACCCGCCTCGACCGCCTTCAGGTCGCCGCGCCTGCAACCGGTAAGGGCGGGTCTTCGGATTCGCCCCCGTCAGTTCCCGGCCGCCTTCACGAGCTTGGCAAACGGCGCGACGCCGCCGTGGCCGCCCACGTTGGTGTCGACGCGCAGCTTCAGCGCCCGCACCGACTCCAGCAGGTGCACGGCCGCAGGATCGCCGCCCCGCCGAGCCATCACGTCGGGCGCTGCGAGCCGCTGGCCGCTCGTTCTCCAGAAGCGGGGGGAATGGAGCAAGGAGAGTGTCGCGTTGGGAGGATTCATGGCGAAAGCACTGAAGCGAAGCGGTACCCGATCGCCTTCGCCGCAGGCGTTTCTCGACGACCTGTGGGCCGCCCGGCGCTCGCTGGCCCTCGCCGCGGCCGTCGAGCTGGATGTGTTCACACCGATCGACAGAGGGCAGCAGACGGCTGCGGCCGTGGCT
>JACQVC010000146.1 GCA_016209995.1 Gemmatimonadota bacterium | reverse complement strand
CTCCTGAGCCCGCTGCCCTATCCTGATTCCGACCGCCTCGTGTCCGTCCGCCACGCCATGCCCGGACTCGGCCTGGCGGACGCCGGTCAGTCCGGTGGCACCTACGAGCACTACCAGGAGCATAACCACGCATTCGTCGAGATGGGGCTCTACTTCGAGAGCTTCTTCAACCTGGTCGGCGACGGTGAGCCGGAGCGGATCCGCGTCGCGCTCGTGACGCCCAGCGTTCTCACCGTGCTCCAGGCAACCCCACAACTCGAGCGCCTGCTCTCGTTGGAGGACGATGCCGCCAGCGCGGAGGGCGGCGTGCTGATCAGCCATAGCCTGTGGGAGCGCCGGTTTGGTGGCGATGCGGCCGTGATTGGGCGCACGATCCGAGTGATCGGTCTGGCCGGCGAGCGCGACCCGAGGCCGCGGACGGTGATCGGGGTGCTGCGTCCCGAGTTCGCTTTTCCCCATCCGGAAACGCAGGTCTGGTACAGTATCAGGACGGGGGAGCCAACGAGAGCCAACCTGCGGAATCTATACCTGACCGGTGTGGCGCGGCTGAGGACGGGTGTTTCACCCGCAGGCGCGGAGGCCGATCTGCGGCGCCTGGTTCCATTGCTGGCGGATGAGTATACGGACGTCACGCCGGAGCTGCTCCAGTCCAGTCAGCTGACGCCGGTGGTCAGGCCGCTCAGGGACGTGATTGTGGGCGACATCGCGGCCACGCTGTGGATCGTGCTGGGTGGTGTCGCTTTCGTGCTGCTCATAGCGTGCGCGAACGTGGCCAACCTCTTCCTCGTGCGGGCCGACCGCAGAGAGCGGGAGATCGGCGTGCGCGAGGCGTTGGGCGCACGTCGCGGTGAGCTGGTCCGCTACTTCCTGAGCGAAAGCGCGGTGGTGGCGGTCGCCGGCAGCATTCTTGGCCTCCTCCTGGCGTACGCAGGCCTGGGGCTGCTGAGCGTGCTGGCAGCCGGTATGATTCCGCGTCTACACGAAGTTCGGCTCGACGGCGCCGTGCTGCTGTTCGCGCTGGGCATCACGATTCTTTCTGCCCTGGTGTTTGCCGGCATTCCTCTCGTCCGCCACGGCCGGGATCTGACTCCGTCTCTCCGAGTTGGCCGCGGCGTGACGCCTGGTCGAGCGCGGCAGCGCGCACACCGCTTCCTTGTGATCTCGCAGACGGCGCTCGGCCTGGTCCTCCTGACGGCGTCAGGGCTCATGGTGCAGAGTCTCCGGCGCCTCCAGCAGGTGGACCTCGGATTCAATCCCGAGGGCGTCTTGACCTTCCAGCCGGCCCTGACGTTCGCTCAGCATCCGAACTATCGCACAGCGGCCGGGCTCCACGTCCGCTTGCTGGAGCGGCTGCGGGCTCTACCGGGCGTAGAGGCGGCAGAGGCCGTGTCAGACCTCCCGCTGACTGCCGGGCCGACCAACGGTGACTTAGACTTCGTCGTGGATGGCCCCGGCTTCGAGGCGCGCGGGATTGGCGTCCTGGGCCGCTACAGCTACGCGACACCCGGCTACTTTGCTGCGATGGGCATTCCCCTACTCAGTGGCCGCACGTTCCAGCCTGGGGACCTGGAGGCCGAAGCGCCTCCGGTTATCCTGAGCGCGGGCTTTGCAGGCATCCTGTTCGGTAGTGACGACCCGATCGGTCGGCGCATCCGTCTGGCGGCGTTGGCCGCGTTCCGCGACGATCCGCCGTTCACCGTGGTCGGCGTCGTCGGGGATGTGGCGGGCGAGATGCCCGGCAGCACGCCAACGAATACTGCCTACTTCCCGATCCTGGCCGTCCCGATGAATCCGCCGCTCCTGTTCGTGCCTCGAGATGTGAGCGTCGTCGTGAGAATCGCCCAGTCGCCGGTCTCGCTCATGCCCGCGTTGCGCGAGGTCGTGGCGCAGGTGGACCCGGAGCTCCCGATCGCGGGGGTACGCACGCTGGAGCAAGTCGCCGCCGACTCGATGGCCCGTAACCGCTTCGCCATGGTCTTGCTCTCGATCGCTGCGCTGGCCTCCCTCTTCTTGGGTGCCATCGGCCTCTATGGGGTGATCTCGTATGGAGTCGGCCAGCGCACGCACGAGATTGGAGTCCGTATCGCCCTCGGTGCGCGCTCCGCCCAAGTGAGACGAATGATCTTGCGCCAGGGGGCGGCGGTCGCACTGACCGGGCTGGCGATCGGGATACCGGCTGCGCTCGCGCTCACGCGTTTCCTGCGCACACTACTCTTCCAGGTGAGCCCGACCGACCCGGTGATCTTCGCCGGGACGTCCGCTCTGCTGCTAGCCATAGCTTTGCTTGCCTCGTGCCTCCCCGCCCGGCGCGCCGCGCGGGTCGATCCCATGGAGGCGCTGCGGTATGAATGAGCTGCACCAGGTGCTCCGGGTGCTCCGCAGGAGCCCCGGTTATACAGCGCTCGCGGTTGGCACGCTCGCGCTCGGCCTAGGCGCAAACACGGCTGTCTTCTCGGCGGTCAACGCCGTTCTTCTGAGACCGCTTCCGTTCCAGCGCCCCCAAGAGCTCCGCATCCTGCGGCCCACGCTGCGCAACGAGCAGGGCGTGACGGCTACTCTCGACCGGTGGTCCTATCCGCTGTTCGAAGCGTTCCGCGACGCCGACCCAGGTCTGGCCGAGTTGGCCGCGTTCACGGCGGAGCCCAGCCTGTACAATCTCGCGGGCACGGAGCAGCCGGAACGTGTGCGCGTGGAGATCGTTTCCGGAAACTACTTCTCCTTGCTCGGCGTCAGCGCGCTGACCGGCCAGCTCTTCGGCCCCGCCGAGGACCAGGTGCCAGGGCACGCCCCTGTTGCGGTCCTGAGCGACGCGATCTGGCGGCGCCTCTACGGCGCCGACCAGAGCATCGTCGGTCGCACCATCACCCTGAACACGCTGCCGTTCACCGTTGTCGGGGTCTTGCCGCCCGGGTTCAGCGGCCTTTCAGGCGTGGCGGATCTCTGGGTGCCCATGATGATGGCGCCTGCGCTCACCTTCCCAGGTCGTCTCAGCGGACAGCTCTCGTTCTGGCACGCCGTGGTGGGCCGCGTTTCGCCAGCAGCAGCGTCGGAGCTCATTGCCGAGCGTCTCGCTTCCGCGGCGCGGACGGCGGAGTCACGGATCCCCCTGGGGCTGGCGTTCGGCCGAGTAGCGCTGGGATTCACGGCGATCCCCCTGCAGGAGCTCCGCGTCTCCACGTCGGTGCGGACATCGCTCGCCGTTCTCATGGGAGCCGCCGCGCTCGTGTTGCTCATCGTCTGCGTGAATGTCGCGAAGCTCGTCCTCACGCAGACGGCGAGGCGGGTCCGCGAGCTCACCGTCTGCGCCGCCTTGGGCGCGACGCCGGTGCGTCTCGCCCGCCGCTTCGTTTTGGAGACGCTCGTTCTGGCGTCGCTCGGCGCCGGGGGTGGTCTGCTCGTGGCGGTCTGGGGGCTACAGGTCGTTAAGCTGCTCAAGCCCGCATCGTTCGTCGGAATGGCCGACTTCTCGCTCGCCACGCTAGACGGCCCCGTCGCAGCATTCACTTTTGGGGTCACCCTCGTTACCGGCGCGGTACTGGGGGTGTTTCCCATGGCTTACGTGCGTCACACCGACGTGTCGGGCGTATTGAAGCAGAGCACGCCCGGCGTGGGCGGTCGAGTTGGCCCACGCGGCGTTCTCGTTGTCCTCGAGATGGCGCTGGCCATCACGTTGCTGGTTGGAGCCGGCCTTCTGCTGAGGAGCCTGCAACACCTGCGGCGTACGCCGCTGGGCTTCGAGCCCGCCGGCGTGTTGACCGCCAGCGTGGACCTGCCGCCCCAGGTGTACGAGTCGGATGGCGCGGTCCGGTTCCTCGAGGAAGCCAGCGCCCGGTTGCGCGCGCATCCAGGAGTTCGGTTTGCGGCGGTTGCCGGGTGTCTGCCGCTGGTCGGCGGGTGCGATCAGCCGGTAATGGAGATTGAAGGTCGCCCTCATCCCGAGGTTGCACCGGACCTCTCCGTGTGGGTGAACATGGTGGGCGAGGACTACTTCCGGGCGCTCGGCATTCCCGTCCTCACGGGGCGGACCATAACGGCCGCGGACCGGGTGGGCGCACCTCGCGTCGCCGTCGTGAGCGCTGCCGCTGCGCGCGAGTACTGGCCGGGGCAAGACCCGATCGGGGCGAGGATCCAATTGTCGGTCGGATGGGGTCCACCCGGCGACTGGGCCGTCATCGTGGGCGTGGTGGGTGACGTCAAGGGCCGCACGATTGAAGCACCCGTTACCCCCATTGTCTACTTGTCGTATCGGCAGTTTTCGTACTTGTCGAGCTACCTCGTGCTCAAGGCCACGACCGATGAACCGCTCGGGCTGACCGACGCGATGCGGGGCTTCGTCCATGACCTCGATCCGACCATTCCCCTCTGGGACGTGCAGACGATGGAGGAGCGCGCTGCCTCCGCAGTCTCTCGCACCCGTTTCAGCGCGGTGCTCCTATCGATGGCGGCGGCCCTGGCCGCGGTCCTGGCTGCACTCGGCGTTTTCGGCG
>JACQVC010000147.1 GCA_016209995.1 Gemmatimonadota bacterium | reverse complement strand
GTGTACCCCGCCAGTCTAGACAGGATACGGTCCTCGCACGGGTCGTCCGCGCCGTTGGCGGCTGGTTCGTCCAGGGGGGCCGCGGTCAGCGACCGCGCACGTCGTGACTTGCCTTTTGTGTCTTCCAGCCGCAGCGATCCCCGCAGCGCCGGGTCAGGCGACTCGAGGGGGCCGCCGCGCATGAGGGCCGCGAGCACACGAGGGTGCAGCACCAGCTCCCGGCTGGCGACCGGCGCATCGGGATCGCCGTACGAGCCGGCATGTGTGATGAGACCACGATGGGTCAGCCGGCTGTCGACGCCGGCGGCCTGCCAAGCTGCGTGAGGCGGCACCGCCGTCTCGAGCGCGCGCACCGCCAGTCCGATGCTCGGCCGCGTGCGGCTCAGATCATCGTGGAGCAGGCCGATCGCGCGACCAACGCGGTCGTCCAGGTTGGCCAGTACGACCAGGCCCAGGACGTGATGGTCGGACTCGTCCAGATGGGCCGCGCGCACGAGTCCGTCGAGCGCCACCGCTAGCCGGGATAGGTCGACGCCAGCGAGCGCTCCGGTCTGTACCCTGCGCAGCGCGTCGAGGGATTCCCGACCGCTGTCCAGCGGCGCGCAGGGATCCGTCTCCTTGTGAGACGTGGCTGCGCCCAGACGCCGCGCCAGCATCGTCTCGAGCTGCGCGGCTATGGCGCCGAGAACGCCTACCTCGACCATCGCAGCCCTCTGTCGTCCCACCACGGGACCGAGTCGAGAGGATCGAGGTACCCCGCCCGTTCGAGCAGCACGTCGTAGCCGGACGGCGGCCACTCGATCAGCACGGGACCGTCGGGCGGAACCGAAATCGCTCCACGTCGCCGGACCCATCGCCTGAGCACGAAGTCTGTCGAGCTTTCCTCGAACCCACGCATCCAGCGCACGAGCTGGCGGCAGGCGAGGTCCAGGAGCAGGCGAGCCAGCAGGTCGGCCGGCTCCGGATCACCCGCGATGTCCACGGCAGCGGGCAGCCGCAGGCGCAGCGTCTCGGCCCGCGCGCGCAACGCCGTCGTGAGCGCCGCGAGCACACGCTTCGGCTGTACGGGCGTCTCGACCGCTGGGGCGGGTGGAGGGGTGGCGGCGGGCGCCTCGCCATGGGCGAAGAGGTGGGCAAGGCCGTGGTCGGCGGGGTCGCCCGCAGCCACGAGGGAAAGGCGGCGCAGAAGATCTCGGAGGGCGGGGAGCCCGAGCTCTACCTCGTCTGACAACGGCTTCACCCGCAGATCGATCAGCGGTCGGGTCAACAGGAAGAGTCCGACCGCGTCCGTCGGCATGGCGGCGCGTGGTAGCATGACGGTGGCGTCGTGCATAACCTCAGCGATCTCCCTGATCTCTCCGGACGTGAGCCGCTCGGCGGCCGCGCGCAGCCGTGCCCAGGCGGGCGTCGCAGAGGCAGTGACGCCGGTCAGATCACCGGCGCCGCGTAACCACGCCTCGATCTCGACCGCGGACACGCGCTGGGCCGAGCGGGCGATGGCGCTCGTCGCTTCATCGAGATCGAACCACTCGGGCTCGAGGTCAGCGGCGGCTGCGGCCGTGCGGCCGCTACTCTCACCACGGCTGCGGCTCCGCCAGGTACGTGCGACGTTCAGGTAGCGGAGCGCGCGGGTGCGGTTCAGCGAAACGGGCCGGGTGGAGGACGGGTGCGAACGGTCACGTGCACGTTGGGGCTTCCGGTGCTCGGGCGCGGCGGTCTGAGCGTCGTCGGGAGGATGGTCGCGCGCGGCGGCCACGCGCGGCGGCGCCTCGCCCGCCGAGGTCATCGAGGTCACGGAGTCGCCAGGCTTTCGCCTCCAGCCCGTCGCCGCACTCAGGACGGCGCGGATGGGTGTGGGTGCGAGCCAGGGGAGCTGGGCGACCTGGGCCAGAGCCGGCTCGTCGTGGAGGACCTCGAGGGCAGCCGCGTGCTCCAGAATCCAGCTCACCATGCTGGCGACGTAGCGTCCGAGGACATCCGGATCCGCCCACGTTCGCGGCGGGGCCGGCTGGGTGGACAGGTAGAGGTCCAGCGCCTCGTCGCGAGGGACCCTGCACCTGTCGCGGCCCAGACGCATCTCGAGAGGCAGCGAGCCCGATGAGGCACTTTCGGAGCGCCCCCTGACCGCCGCGAATGCGATGGCCCAGGCCGCGTAGAACAACGGTCGGGCCTCGTGGACGCCGAGCGTGCGATCGAGCTCGACGATCGGATCCGGGTCTTCTCCCCGCAGCAGAGCGTGCACTCGCGGATCGGCGCTTCGCAGCAGGATCGACATGAGCCCGCGCGCGCGGAGAAGGCGAACGAAGTCGGGCCAGGCATTAGGTTCCGCGGCCGCCAGGCGAATCAACGTAGAAGCCAGCGTGGGCGCGAGGCAGGACGCGAGCGGCCGGAAGTACCAGGCGTGGACCGGTCGGCCGCGGACGTACTGCTCGATGAAGTGGACGATGTACTCGGCTACCGAATCGAACCGGACGAAGTCACCGGCGAGGCTCGGTCGCGTGAGGCACCGTCTCACGCTCGCCTCGAGCTCTCGCCCGGCGGAGGCCGCCAGCCGCTCGGGCTCGTCAGTGGCCGGCACTGCCAGAGCGAGGCGGAGCCGGCGGACCAGGAGCACGGCTCCGTCGGACGACGTTGTCCGCGCCGAGATGGGGCCGCCGGCCGCCGTGGCCAACGCGGCCGCGACGGCGGTCCGCATACCGGGCGCCAACTCGGGCGGGCCTGGAAGCTCCAGACGCAGGGTTCCGATCGAGTCGATCACGGCAGCCAGTCGAGCGCCTGAGTTACCCACCCGCGTTCGCTGCTGAGGGCGGGCAGAGAGTTGATGATCTGGTTCTTCAGATTCGGGTCGTAGGCGAGACGTCGGTACATCGCGGCGAGTATTTTCGCGCTTAGATCCGCCGGCAGAGGCTGGCTGCTGCCGCCCGTGGTGTCGTCCAGCAGAGCGGCGGCTGCATTGAGGATGTTGGTCAGGTTGCCGGTCTGCTGGACCGCCGCCACGGCCGCCGGCACCGCCTGGGCAACCGCCTGGGTCACGGCCGCCGGCACCGCCTGGGCGACCGCCTGCGTGACCGCCGCATTGATCACGTTGTTCGTGAATGTCGTCGAGGCGGTGAGGGCGGCGATAACGGCGTTCTGAATTGCGCCCGCCTGCCCGATCTTCGCGGCCATGACTGCCGCGAACTCCTCGAGCCATTGTGGATCGCTGGTGAGGAACGCCCGGAACGCGCCGGCTAGTGGACCAGCGAGCTGTCTCAGGATGAAGTCCAACTGCTCGTTAGGGTCGCCGCTGTCGGGCGCCTTGCGCACGGAATGGATGAAGGCGGTGCCGCGCACGTAGAGGTCGCCGCAGATCTCGACGACTCCGAACCCGCGGCCCGTGTCCTCGGGGGGCTGATCGTACACGACGACCGCCGGGTCGAAGGTGCCATCCGAGTTGAGCATCCCGACGACCACGCGATGGCGCCCGGTTCCGGAGAACTGCCCCGATTCGCGCTGAAACACGACGCGCAACTCGCGGTCACCCGCGGCGTACTCGTTGG
>JACQVC010000152.1 GCA_016209995.1 Gemmatimonadota bacterium | reverse complement strand
CCCACCACGATCGTATCGTACCGTTTCGTCATTATCGTTGCTTTCGCTCGAGTTCAAAACCCGCGTCCGACGCGACGGCCCGCGAACCCCTTTGGTCACGACCCCTTCTTCTGGAAGATCTTGAGGTGCGAGGAGTGGCCGGGGTTCACACGCGCCTTCGGGTCGATATAGCGAACCGCATGATTCACCGCGATCGCCGCTTCGCCGAACCCTGTTGCGATGAGATCCAGCTTGCCTTCGTAGCCGACCCCGTCACCCGCCGCAAAGACTCCCGGTATCGATGTTTCCATCGTGGACGTCACCGGTATCCTGCTCCCGTCCAACGTGATGCCCCAACTCTCCACTGCGCCCAGGTCCGGCTTGAACCCGAGCATGGCCAGCACGACGTCCACGTCCAGCGACCGCTCACTGTCCGGCACGCGGTTGTCGAAGACCGTAACACGGTCTACGCGCGCGTTGCCATGGATCTGGCGTATTTCGTGGAACGTGAGCAGCTCCACTTCGCCCGCCGCGTGCGCCGCCATGAGCAGCTCGACACTCCGTTCGTGCGCTCGGAAGGCGTCGCGGCGATGGATCAGCGTGACTCGCGCCGCCCGACCCTTGAGATGGAGCGCCCAGTCCACCGCCGAGTCCCCGCCGCCCACGATCAGCACCCGCTTTCCCCGCATGGCCTCGACATCCCGCACCGCATGGTAGATGCCGCGGTTGAGGAATTCCTCGTAACCGGGCGCCTCGAGCCGCTGGGGAGCGAAGGCCCCTTTCCCGGCCGCGATGAGCACGGCATGCGTCGGATAGCGCCCCTGGCGACCCACCAGACGGAAGGAACGCTCCTCGCGCCCCAATTCCTGGATCTCCTCGTCCAGGACGACATCCGGCTGAAACTGCACAGCCTGCTCGATCAGCTGCACGGCCAGATCCTTCGCCAGAATCTTGGGGAAACCCCCGACGTCGTAAATGTACTTCTCCGGATAGAGCGCCGTGAGCTGGCCTCCCAGTTCCGGCAGCGAATCCACGATGCGCGTAGCCACGCCGCGCATCCCAGCATAGAAAGCGGCGAACAGGCCCGTCGGCCCGCCGCCGATGATCGTCAGATCCCTGTGCTCGTAATCCTTGAGCGCGTTCAAGCGTTTCCTGCCCGAATATTGGGAAATAGAGATCAGGGGTCAGAGATCAGCTAACAGACTTACAGATAACGACTTAGTGAGACATCTGTACCGCTCTTGATTCCCGGCGTGCCATCGCCTGGATCCGGCCTCTGATCTCTGATCTCTGAAGGCTGCTAAACCATACCCCGGCCCTGCCAGCTCAGATTCATGCCTCCGCGCTCCCCTGTTCCCCACGAAACAGCCCCGACTCCCTATACGTCGCGAGGCCGCGGGTCACCAGGAGCTTGACGAGGACCGCCACGGGAATGGCGATGAGGAGCCCGACGAAGCCGAAGAAGAAGCCCGCGACGCTGAGCGCCAGGATCACCCACACCGGGTGGAGACCCACGGATCCTCCGACGATGCGCGGGCTGATCACCGTCCCCTCGAGCACCTGCACGACGACGAACACGATGGCAAGCTTGCCGAGCGAGAGCAGCACGTTTCCGCTCACGAGCGCGATCACGATCGCCACCACCAGGCTGACCAGGAGCCCGAGGTACGGGACCACGTTGAAGACGGCGGCCACGGCGGCCACCAACCCGGCGTTCGGGAAACGGACGAGCGACAGCCCCACCCACGTGAGCAGCCCAATGATGAGGGCCACGGTGAGCTGCCCCCGCAGATAGCGGGAGAGGAGGCGGTCGTACTCCTGCGCGAAACCGATGAACGCAGCGCCGCGAGTGGCGGGAACCAGGCCGGCCAGCCCGCGGGTCAGCCGATCATAGTCGCGCAGCAGATAGAAGGTGAGGATCGGCGTGAGCACCACGTATCCCAACACGGTCAAGGCGGAACGCAGCCCGCGACCCACCCCGAGCACCGCCACCCCCGCCTGTCTGGCGATCGCTTCCTTGCGCGCCTCCAGGTACCCGATGACCGTGGCCGGATCCAGCGACTCCACCGCCGCGCGCAGCTGCTCCCCGCCTGGGATGCCCAGGCGCGTCAGCCGCTGCTCCATGCGTGCCAGCCAATCGCCCAACCGGCCCACGAGCAGCGGAGCGCGAGCGATCAGACGGCCGACCTCCTCGCCCAGCGCCGGCACCCCGAGCACGACCACCAGCACGAGCCCGCCCACGACCGGGACCGCCAGGAGCAAGACGGCCAGCGGCCGGCCCACGCCCCACGCGGCCATCCGGTCCACGACCGGGTCCAGGATGTACGACAGCACCAGCGCCAGCACGAACGGCGCGAGCAGGAACCCCGTTGTGTTCAGGATCCACAGCACCGTGAGCACCGCGGCCACGGCCACGAGAGGCGTGTATCCGGGCCGCCCGCGGAACGGCCACGAAAACGCCAACAGCACCCAGAAGAGCAGGAAGGGGGACAGGATGGCGCGGATACTGAACAGGAACGCCGCCAGCGCGAGAACGGCTGCGCCCGCCTGCGCCGCACGCCAGGGAGACTCACTCGGTGTTACGCTCACCCGCTCACCCGCCCATTCGTCTCCAGCACCCGCACCACCTCTCGCAGCACGCTCTTCGTGTTGTCGTAGCTGATCTGCCGCAGCGCCTCATCCACTGGCAGCCAGCGGCATTCGGTGATCCCCTCGGCGGTCTGCGGGCTGGGATCCCCGCCGTGCGAGCGCATCAGGTAGAATGTGCAGTACTTGTGGACCAGCGCCTCACCTCGCCGGAAATACCACTCGATCGTCCCGAGAGACGAACCCAGCTCGAGCGAGTCCAGGCCCGTCTCCTCTCGCACCTCCCGCAGCGCCGCGGTCGCAGGATCCTCGTCCCGCTCGAGATGACCCTTGGGAAGACCCCAATGGCCGTAAGGATCGCGGATCAGGAGTACGTGGGGCACGCCGTCCAGGCACCGCAGCACCACGCCGCCCGCACTCAGCTCTCGCTGGGACGCCTGCCTCCGCGCTCGCGGCGTCATGGACCCGAACGCAGGCAGAGCCGAGACATGGACGGTCTCCTAAAAAACCCGCAGCCGGATATAGCGCTGCGGATTTGTGCGAAAATCCTCGAGCAGCGCCTGGAGCTGGTTCAGGGCCTGCTCGGCGCGCACGTAGAGCAACGAGTCCCCGAGCACCCGACCCAGGCCGCCTTCCCCCGCCTCCAGCCTCGCCGCCACCCGGTCGATGCGCGCGAACGTCGAGTCGGCCGAGGCCAGCACTCCCTTGAATTCGTGGATCGCTCCTGACAGCTCGGCCGTCAGACTTCTCACGTTGCCCGCCGCCGTACCGGCGTTCACCACGAGGCTGTCGATCTGCCCGGACGCCATGACCCTCTCGAGGTGCTGGAACGTGCGCGTGGCGACTTCGCTCGCTTCGCTGATGCGCGCGGTCGTCTCGCGCAGACTCCCGCCCAGTTCTTCGGCCGTAGCCGCCTGCTGCTCGACCAGGCTGGTCAGCCGCTCGCTGACTTCCTGGATGTTTTCGATAGCTCGCCGGATGTTCAGCGCCGTTTCCTCGGTGAAGGCCAGCTCGACCCGATCGGTCAGCACCGCCAGGTTTTCCGCGATTCGGTCGGCCACGGCTGTGAGCTGCGAGATCTCGGGCAGTGCATAACCCGGGAGCAGCGCCGGATCGGACGACTCCGCGAACTCGAATTCCGGATAGCGCGACCGGGGAAGGATCTCCGCCTGCCAATCCCCGAACAACGACTCCGGCGCCAGCACGACCACCGCGTCCGCGGGCAGCTCGACATCTGCGTCCACGCGCATGGTCACGATCACCGCGCCGCCCCCGGGCTCCAGCTGAATCTGCTCAACTCGTCCGATCGTGACACCGCGCTGCTTCACCGAGTTGCCCTCCATGAGCTGGCCCACTTCGCGGAAGCGCGCCTGCACCTCGACGGTCCCGCGGGTCTGAAGCGCGCCCTGTAGCCACAAGGTCCCGAGTACGGCCGCCGCCACGCTCACCACGATGAGCGTGCCGACCATCACTTCGTTCTTGCGACTCACTGGTATTCTCCCACGAGCTCGGGCCGACCCTCGATGAACCCGCGCACCACACGGTCTTCCGTCT
>JACQVC010000003.1 GCA_016209995.1 Gemmatimonadota bacterium | reverse complement strand
TCAGGTCACAGCCATGAACCCGACACATCGAGAGGAGGGTCAGGTGAACAAGGTGCGGGTTACCGTAGCTGCAACCGTCCTGCTGCTGCTCGGCGGCGACCTGTTCGCGCAGAACCGCTCAGCGACGATGCCCGAGCCGCCCCTATGGGCCTATCCGGTGGCGCCGCAGGCGCCGGCGGCTGCGCAAGCGGCGGCGGCGCCCGCCGAGGACGGCGCCGCGCTGCGAGTGCCGGGAAGCTCCGCGGCGATCACGCGGGCTCAGCTCCGCGACGCGTTCAACGTCGCGGATTGGCACCCCAACGATCATCCTCCCATGCCCGACGTCGTCGCACGTGGCCGCCGGCCGGACGTGCGCGGCTGCGGGTTCTGCCACTACCCCAACGGGAAGGGGCGTCCCGAAAACGCCGGTGTCGCCGGACTTCCCACTGCCTACACAATTCAGCAGATGGCGGATTTCAAGAGCGGCCTCCGCAAGAGCTCGCAGCCGGAGATGGGGCCCCCGGCCAGGATGATCGAGATCGCCAAGGCCGCCACGGACGAAGAGGTCCGGGCAGCCGCGGAGTACTTCGCCTCGATGAAGTGGACGCCGTGGATCAAGGTCGTGGAGACCAGCACCGTGCCGAGGAGCCGGATCGCCGGCGGCATGTTCGTTCCCGTGGCGAATGGCGGGACGGAGCCGCTGGGCGCTCGCATCCTCGAGATGCCGGAGGACCCGGCCCGCACCGAGATCCGTGACCCACGTTCCTCATTTGTGGCCTACGTGCCCCTGGGCAGCATCAAACGAGGCGAGGCGCTGGCCACGACCGGCGGCGAGGGCAAGACCATTCGCTGCGGCGTGTGCCATGGACCCAACCTGAGAGGTCTCGGCCCCGTGCCGGGAATCGCCGGCCGCTCTCCCAGCTACACGGTCCGTCAGCTCTTTGACATCAAGTACGGCAGCCGCGCGGGCCTGTGGTCGGAGCTGATGAAGCCGGTCGTCGCTGATCTCAGCCTCGACGACATGATCGCGATCGCCGCGTACACGGCATCACTCGCACCCTGAACGCGCCTCTGCTCTCTCGGCGGCTCCGCCTTCCCGGCTTCAGGTGCTGCCGGGAGGCGGAGCGGTGCGCTCTTTCAGCAACCGTTCGGCGCGACGCCGGTCGCTGGCCGTGTTCACGTTGAGGAAGATCTGCTCCGGAGGGCCGAGCGCCTGCACTTCGGCAAGGGAAATGCGCTCGACCTTCACCCGCTCGAGTAGTCCAGCTGCGGTCCGCTGGCCACGCGCCAGCGCGGCCTCGAGAGCGGGCAAACAACTCACCGCGTAGTACGCGCAGAGGGGCTCCACGCCTCGCGGCCCCGGGCTTAGGGGTACCACAGCATCGGCTCCCTCCACCGCCGACGCGAGTCGCGCGATCAGCGCCGCCGGCACGAACGGCATATCACACGCCAGCACGACCGCACCGGGTGCGTTTTCCTCAGCGGCCCACAGGAGCGCCGTCCGGATGCCAGCCAGGGGGCCAGCCGACGTACCCGCATCCGGCCGTACTTCGAGTCCCACCTCGCGGTACACCTCGGGATCGTTCGCGACCAGCACGACGCGCAGGCCGGCCTGCTCCAGACTCCCGCGTATGCGGTCGATGAGTCGCTGTCCGCCCACGGTGACGAGCGCCTTGGGCCGGCCGTAGCGGCGGCTCTGGCCACCGGCGAGGATGACCCCGAGCGGGCGGGTGGGCCGCTGAGTGTCCGCTCGCTTCACGTGCGCTGAAACTCCCTCTGCTGATCGCCCGTCGTCGGGGTCCCCACGCAACGAACGTTTGCGTGGGGTGAGGTCATCCCCGGACAATCCGCCCCGAGTCCGCGTACACGTTGAAGCCCTCATCACTTGTGAAGCCGACGAGCGTCATGCCGAAATTCCGGGCCAGATCAACGGCCAGACTCGAGGGTGCGCCTACGGATATCACAATGGGCACCTGCGCCACGAGCGACTTCTGCAGGATCTCGAAGCTGGTCCGGCCGCTTACCATCATGATGTGACCTGACAGCGGAAGCGCGCCCTCCAGCAGCCGCTCGCCGACCACTTTGTCGACCGCATTGTGCCGGCCCACGTCTTCACGCAGACACACCAGTCGACCCGCGTGGTCGAAGAGTGCCGCCGCGTGCACGCCGCCGGTCCGCTGGAAATCGGTCTGGGCATCATGGAGCGCGGACGGTAGCGACTGGATCACCCCGGCGTCGACCAGCGGCTCGCCCGCCGGCAGCGAGGTGCACCCCTGCACCTCCAGGGCCTCGAGCGATGCTTTGCCGCAAACTCCGCAGCTCGACGTTATGTAGAAGTGGCGGAGCAGGCGAGCCTCGTCGAACGTCATGCCGGGCCGCAGATCCACGTTCACGATGTTGTACTCCTGCGGCGCCGTCCCCTCGCAGTACGTAATGCGCTCGATGTCCGCCCGCTCTCTCACGATGCCTTCGCTGTAGAGGAATCCCGCGGCCAGCTCGAAGTCGTGGCCCGGAGTTCGCATGGTCACCGCGATGCTGTGCTCCCGACGCGTGCCCGCGTCTCGCTGGCGCAGCCGGATCTCGAGGGGCTCTTCGACGGCCACCACATCGGCGCGCTCCATTTCGCCGGCCGGCTGCGTCCGCAGGATCCGTACCCGGGTCGTATGATGATGGGGAAGGAGCATGGATTCTTCTCGCTCAGGGAATCACACGTACGGCGTCTTCTCCCCGCGCATGTCGCCCATCGACCAGCTCCGCCAGCAGGATCAGCGAAGTCACGTCTGTCGTCAGGTCGCCGTTGCCGATCAGCTCGCTGCGGCTGAAGTGCAGCAGCAGATCCGGCCGACCGTCGTCATTGGCATCCTCGAGGGACGCGAACAGGCTGCCGTTCCGCCGGCGCGCGACGGGAGTATCGGCCCCGTCCTCGTCGCCGAGCGTTGCCGTGGCAGGATCCACGAGCGAGGCGTCAAAGCCGACTGACGAGAGGATCGCCACCGCGATCATACCATCGCCTTGCGGGCTCAGCTTGATGCTATTGGGATCGCTGCCTGGCTTGATATCGATCTCGATGAGAAGCACCTCCTGAGATTGTTGGACCGATGGCTGATTCGCCGGTAGTCCATCGCCGGCGCACAGGCAGGGTTCATGAGAATATGTAGCCAGCCGAGGGAAAGGCCAGATCCCAGGGACGCCGCTCGATGCCCTCGATGCCGGGATGGCACGCGGCTGCGTGCCGATCTGCCTCGGTAGAATGGAAGTGGGCGATCCACGGCTTGCCGGTCGCGCGTGATACGGCCATCGCAGTGGGGAAGGTCACCCAGTCGTGCGCGTGGATCAGATCGAAAGGCACTGTGCGCGCCCAGCCGGCGAAGCTGTCCGTATACTCCTCGATGATATCGCCCATCATGGCGAAAAACGCGGACGCCGGGGGCTGTTCTCCCGCGGAGCCGTACCCGCCGCCCGCGCCCCGGGACGATCCGCGCTCATCGGAGCGCCCGTACGGTCCGGGAGCGCGGCGGTAGCCGGTCGCATGACTGCCCGGGATCGTGTAGCCGTAGTATGGATACCCGCCCAGCCAGCCGTATCCCGCGTGCCCACTCGCGTCCTCGTTCCGCGGCAGGATCCCCAGCGCCGCGATTTCCACGCCGCAACCGAAAGGGTCGGGATCGACCCAATCCGCGTGCCACGGCACGACCGCGGTCACGCGGGCGCCCCGGGCTTGGAGGTTACGCACGAGGTGATAGCAGGCGGTCCAGCTGCCGCCGGCGATCAGCGGACTCACTTCCCAGGTGAGCATCGCGATCCGCAGTGAGCCTGCGAACATGCCCGTATCTCCGCTCATTCCTATTTCCTCTAGCGCGCCCACGCGTGACGGTGGAGGCTGGTCCCCGTGGGGCGCTTTCGCTCAGGACACCTGGATCAGGAAGATGACCGCCCACCCTAGCGCGAATGCCCAGGGCAGGAAACT
Source organism: Gemmatimonadota bacterium (assembly GCA_016209995.1). Lineage (GTDB taxonomy): Bacteria > Gemmatimonadota > Gemmatimonadetes > Longimicrobiales > Gaopeijiaceae > JACQVC01. The sequence continues at coordinate 1,364 of JACQVC010000003.1, read as the reverse complement.
GCGAGGGGATAGAAAGCGATCCAACGTCATGAAGAAGCTCTCGTCGATCGCGGCTCCGAAAACCGGCGGGAAGTCCTGCCAGCTGCGCTGCTTGTCCGCGAGGTGCTTGTTCCAATAACCGAGCAGGTTCCGGATCGCACGCTCGCTGGCGACAAAGCTGATCAGCGATGAGATCGAGATCATGAAGCCGAACGCGATGAGCACGTACACGAGCCCGGGCTTCGTCTCGAGCCCGTCCAGCGCGGTGAAGAGCAGTCCCTGGATGACGAGCAGCCAGTTCATGCGATTGTTCAGCAGATCATCCTCGTGGGCGATCATCTCCCGGACCGCCTTGGCGTATTCCGTCGTGTCCGACTGACCGTTGGGTGCCTTCGTTCGCCTCCGCTCGGTGGGTTCGCCGTCTCGGCGCGCGAGCGGCGCACGGTCCTGCGCCGACCGTCGCTACGCGTCCGGCTCTCTGTATCTTGAGTACTCGGCTGGCGGGCAGGCGAAAATCTATAGGGGCCGCTCGGGAGTCCGCTACCGTTTGCGCCGACCCCCGAGCGCACCGCCTCAGCGCGTGGGATCCTCACTGTTCCTCACCCCGTGGGAGCTCGGTGTCGGGACACAGAGTTTTCCGTACTTGCTGTGCGGAGGAGGCGGTTCTACTCTGAATCATCCAAGCGATGGCTGCTCGGGACCGTCCGTCCTGCACCTCTGGTCCCGCACCCTGGAGGTCTTCATGAAAGCGCGACTCGGCTTCGCGGTACTCTGCTCGATCCTCCTCACCACCGTCGCGGCGCCGGCACAGGTCAGGTCGCCGCAAGATGTGCTCGGCTTCCGTGTCGGTGACGACTACAAGCTGGCGGATTGGCAGCAGATCACCGGCTACTTCAACGATCTGGACAGGGCGTCCGACCGAATCCGGGTCGAGAGCGTCGGCCAGACCACGCTGAACAAGCCGTTTCTCGTCGCGACCATCACCTCCCCCGAGAACCACGCCCGGCTCGCTCGTCTTCTCGAGATCACGCAGCGTTTGACCGATCCGAGAGGTCTGTCGGCCGCGGAGGTTGAGCGTCTCATCGGGGAAGGCAAGTCGGTCATTGCGATCACGTGCTCGGTTCACGCTACGGAGGTAGCCGCCGCGCAGATGTCGATGGAGCTGGCTTACAACCTGGCAACCTCGAACACCGCCGAGGTGAGGAACATCCTCGACAACGTGATCTTCCTGCTGGTCCCATCCCTGAACCCGGACGGGCTCGACATCGTCGTGAACTGGTATCGCAAGAACCTGAACACGCCCTTCGATGGCGCTCCCGTTCCCGAGCTGTATCACCACTACGTCGGTCACGACAACAACCGCGACTGGTACATGTTCACGCAGG
>JACQVC010000145.1 GCA_016209995.1 Gemmatimonadota bacterium | reverse complement strand
CCGCGAACCTGAGGTGCACCTGCGCGGCGATCCAGACGGCGCCTCGGCTGCCGACGCCGGGGAAGTCGCCGTATGCGCGCACCGTGGCCGTGGCTTCCTGGGCCAGCAGCGGCTCGGCGGCCGCCACCAGGACCGCCAGCGCGGCGATAGCCCAGGTCCACCTCAAGGGCGGGCGCTCAATCCGTTCCATCTTGGCTCAGAAAGAAGGGTCTCTTCTTGGAGAAATCGATCGGCAGATTGCGCCGCACTTCCTCCATCAGCTCGACCGTGACCTCCGTGTGGCCGCGCTCCTGCGCGTACTGTTCGAGTCGCGCAGTCACGACGCCGCGCACGAAGCTGGGCACCCTCTCCAGACGCTGCCGCGCGGCCGCACTCCACCGCAGGGCCGGCGCGGCCGGCATGCCGTACGTGACCGCACGTGCGCGCCGGACCAGCGGCGCACCGGTCGGCTCGTACGCGCACGACTCGTCCGGGCCCAGGTAGTCGCCCGCATCGGCGTACGCCCGCGCCCGACAGCCACCGCAGATGCCGCGGTACTCGCAGCGCCCGCACTTCCCACCGCGCTCGTCCGTACGGAGCTGGCGGAAGACCGCCGAGTCACGCCAGATCTCCGCGAACGACCGCTCCCGCAGATCGCCGGCGACCACCGGCAGGTACGGGCAGGGCGTCACCTTGCCCTCCGGCGTGATGCGGCAATACTGCACGCCGCACGGGCAGCGGGTCTCGTAATTCAACAACGGCGAGTCCGGATCCCGCTCGTAGACGTGCCGCATGATCTGCGGCTGGCACTTCGAGCGGATCATCAGAGCGCCGCGGTACCGCCGCTGCAGCTCCACCAGCTCCTCGAGCACCGCCTCGTTCTCGGCCGGCGTGAGGCCTGGCATGGACTCGCCGCGACCCGTGGCCACCAGGAAGTAGAGGTTGAACGAGACCGCGCCCTTTTCCGCGGCCCACGCCACCAGCGCCTCCAGCTCCTGACGATTCCCGCGCGTCACCGTGGTCTGGATCACGAAGTCCAGCCGCCGGGCACGCAGTCGCTCGACCGCCGCGAGCACGTCAACCAGCGCGCCGCCGCCGTGTCGGAAGCGATCGTGGTAGACCGGGTTCAGCGAATCGACGCTCACCGCCACGCCCCTGACCCCCGCCGCCTTGAGCGAATCGATGCGCTCCGCCGTGAGCCGCGTCCCGTTCGTGCCCACCACCACCGTCGCGCCTCGCCCGCACGCGTGCGCTGCGATCTCTTCCAGGTCGTCTCGCAGCAGCGGCTCGCCGCCGCTCAACACGAACAGCGGTGCCGGATTGAGCGCGAGGATCTCATCCGCGATGCGCCGGCATTCGGCGGTCGTCAGCTCGCCATCCGGCGCGTGCCACGAGCCGGCCGAGATATAGCAATGCGCGCACGCCAGGTTGCAGCGCTTCGTCAGATTCCAGGCCACCACGTGGGGGATTGGTTCGAATTCGCGTGCGCCGGCGGCCTGATCTACAGGCTGCGGCGTCCAATCGAAGTGGGGGCTTCGGACCTGCTCGATCGCCAGACCGCTCACTGGCTTCTCTGGGTCGACCGCGACGCCATCTCACGCCCGAGGAACCTCTCGATGGCCTCACGCGCCTCCTGAGGAGTCGCGGCTTTGAAGTCCACCGGACACTCGGCCATCTTCTTTTCCACGTCGCGAATCGGACAACGAGTGACGCCCGCCGCCTTCGCCTCCTCGATGAAGCGGCGCATCTCCGGCGTCAGCCCGTCCACGCCCTCCGCTTCCGCCTTGAGCTGCTTCGCCTGCAGCTCCTTGAACATGACGAGCATCGTGTCCATGTCGAACTCGTCCGCTTCGATCATGGCCTGCTTGTTCGCATCCATGACCGGAGTCGTGACCCGCCAGTACCCGCGCTGGCGGGCGAACCGTTCGACCACGTTGCGCGCCAGCGGTCGCGCGATGAGCGGCACCAGCTTCAGGCGCTCGTGGGCCTCGTGCGTCCAGACGATCGGATCCGCGGCGGTACGTTCGCGCAGCGTGACGTGACTCGTGACCGGACAGCGAACCTGAACCGTGGGAGTTGCGGGCTCCGCGTCCGCGTCGTGTCCTTCGACGACGGTACGCTTCATGGCCTCCTCGGCCTTGACCTCGGCGAGCGCCAGCTCCTCGGCGCTCCCGATCCCCATGATCAGCTGCATGTGCGTCGGTAGCAGCTTCTGGATCGCCTCGTCGAGGCGCTCGTTCGTCACGATCGGCAGCCCGCCGTGCCCGTTCACGGCCGCCCGCACCTGGCCCTCATCTCCGTTGCCCGCGGCGACGCCCGCGCTCGGACCGGCGTACTCGGCGGCTACGGAACCGTTGCCGGCGCCGCTTCCGCCGTGCCGGCCGTAGTTCTCCAGGACATACTCCTCCACGGCCTTGCGGGCGATGCCCAGCGCGAACGGCGGAACGCGCAGGATGCGGACCTCGGCTTCAGGCGCCCACTCGAGCCCGGTCTCGCCATCTTCCTCGATCCACGGGATCTCCTCGGGCTTGACCCCGACGGTCCCGACCAGCAGCACGTTGCACGGCGCCTGGCGGACCACGTTTTCCGCCTGTGACCCCAGGTCGGTGCCCTCGATGCGGTGCGCGCCGTGGCGCGCCAGCACGAGCAGGGCAGGCCGCACCTCTTCGGCCCACTGCATGATCACCTGAAACGGCTT
>JACQVC010000151.1 GCA_016209995.1 Gemmatimonadota bacterium | reverse complement strand
TATTCATGAACGCTCCACTCCCCTCGTCCTATCCGCTCGGCAAACCGACTCCGCAGGCCGGAAACATGCGGCTTCGACTCGGTACGCTTCCGTGGACGCGGCGGTCCGGGTTGTTAGGCGACGGCCTGCTCCGACGGTTTGCTCCGCGAACAGGACGAGCGCAGCGCATCGTTCATGAACAATCCGCGTTAGACGACCAGAGGCCAGAAGCTTCGCATTGTGTCGAACGAAGGCGCCTCGATCAACCTCAACTGAAACACTGGCGTTGCCGTCATTCATCTAGCTGACTCTAGAGGACTTGAGATCGCACCCGCCAGACCCCCGCCTGTTGCGTCTCATCATAGATTTCGGCGGATCTTGCTGGTTCGGCTAGGGAGTAATCAAAACGTCCCGGGATTGCCGCGGCGGGCACCCCCCGGCGTCCGGGCCGGTCGGCGTCACCCATCGGCCGTGCCCACGACATCCTCGATCGTGATGCGCCCAAATAGCGCCTTCGAGAGGGCATCATCGAGCAGTGTGGCCATGCCGGCCGCGACCGCAGCCTCCCTGAGGCGCGCGGCGTCGGGCCGCTCTCGGACGAGCGCCCGGATGGCCCCGTCGGGCACGAGAATCTCAAACACCCCAAGGTATCCACCGTAGCCGCTGCCCTCGCACCGCTCGCACCCTGTTCCGCGGTAGAGCGCTACGTCGGGATCCGGCACGAGACCCACGCGGGCCAGAGCGCCGGCCGGCTCGGATGCCGGTGCTCGGCAGCCGGGGCAAATCAGCCGCACCAGGCGTTGCGCGATTGCCGCCACGAGCCCTTCGGCGACCCGGTCCGGCTCGAGCTCCAGGTCGAGTAGGCGCACCACCGCGCCGGCCGCATCGGGCGCACGCACCGTACCGACGACCAGCGCCCCGGCGAGCGCCTCCCTCAACGCCAGGTGAGCGGTCTCGGCGCTGCCGATCTCGCCTACCATGATGACGTCCGGATCCGGACCCGTGACGGTCATGTCGTCCACGGTCAGGATGTTTCTCGCCCGCCGGCCGAGGTGCGACAGCGCCGAGTGGACCGTCGTGGTCGTGCCGGCGCCCCGCGGTCCCGCGACCAGCACGAGGCCACTTGGCGCGCCCAGCGCCTCGTGGAACACGTTCAGGGTGCGGCGGCTGAGCCCGAGTTCCTCGAGGCTGCGCACCGGCCCGTGGTAGCCCGCTTCGATCAGCTGCAGGACGTCAGACCGGGTCGCGCAGACGACCTGGACCGGGCGGCCCAGCACCCGCTGGAGATCGTCGATCACCGCCACGTCGAGCGGATTGGCCTGAAGCACTTCGAGGGCGTCCTCATAGAATCCGAGTGGGACGAGCAGATGCCGCCGCGCGAACGGCTCCGGCACGAGGGCCACCGCTGTCGGGTCGGGCGTCATACCACTGGCAGCCACAAACGGGACGCAGGTTTCCTGCGCGAGCGCTGCGGCCAGCTCGTCCTCGGTCACCAGGCGCCGCCTGAGGAGTACATCCCCGAACAGCTCCCCGCTCGCGCGCTGATCCTCGAGCGCGGCCTGGAGCTCGTCAGGAGAAATCGATCCGTTCTGGAGGAGTCGTTCGCCCAGCATGCGGCGTCATACCTAGGGATTCAGGGTCGACAGGGCGGGTCGGCTCAGCTCGACCCGACGGCGCTCGCCCCCCGGCGTGTCGATCACGATCGCCTCGGGCTCGATGGCCACGATGCGTCCCGCGGGCACCTCGGCGCCTACGCTGACGATGCGATCGTCGACGAGCGCCACTCGGCGTCCGGCGGAGTACAGGATCGACCGGACGACCGGGTCGGCAACTGCCGGGGTCTCCGCGTCCGCGACGCGGTCGCCGCTCGGCTGGCTTCCCGTCCCGAATGGGTTCCGGCCCCAGACGAGGGCCGTGGTCACGTCCACTGCCCCATCGGCGCCCGGCCGGCCGGCCAACGCGGGCGCCTCGGCCGGGGCCACCGGCCCGATCTCGAGGGCGACCTGAACGTGCAGCGAAGCCTCGGCGGGGCCCACCTCGAGCGATCGCACGTCCACGAGCGTCGGCAGCCCGCGCAGGTCCCAGAGGAACTGGCCCGCGCGGGCGTACGAGCTCTCGAATCCGATCGCCAGGAGCCGATCGTGCGTCTCGATCGTCAGGTTCGCCACCGGCTCGGACCCGCCGAGCGCGCTTTCGGCCAGCGCCGGCAGCAGAGCCGCCGGATTGTCGAACCGACGGGCGGGCGGCTCGTCTCCGGCCTCGACGACGGCCGGTGCACCGCGTGCCACGACTTCGCGCATCGACGCCACTCGCCCCTCGAGCAGCGCCGCCCGCGACCGGGCCACCGAGCCAGCCCTGACGCGGGGATGAATCCAGCCGGCATACGCCACGAGCAGGACGAGTGCCGGCGCCACGGCCGCAAGAAGGAAAGGCCGCCGCGCCAGCCACGGCGGCACCGATGGCGTCATCGGCGAATCTCCATCGAACCCTCGAACTCTATGCCGACCATTCCGGCCGGAACCGATGACGCATGGCCCGAAACGAGCCGCATGGTCGGGGGCGCCGCGGGCGATCGCACGCCGGGCACTGAGGCGACGTCCTTCAGCACCGCCGCCACGACTGCCTGGGCGCGCGCAGGATCCGCGGTGATCGCCATGCCTGAAATGGCCGCCGTCCAGCCGCCGTCCGAGGCGGTCACGGTGAACCGCCGCAGCGTCACTTCCGGCGCCGCCGCGCCGAGCCGTTCGAGCACCCGGGCCAGCCGCGGCCCTTGTGCCCCGACGGCGTCGAACGCCGCTCGTCGGCGCAACCCCTGCGCCTCGGACTGGCGCATGCGTTCGATGGCCTGGACCTGGGGCACCAGGGCTGCGATCTGCGCATCGAGCGCTCCCAGGCGCCCTTCTTCGACCTGGGCCGCGCGATCGGCCGTTCGATACCCCATGACGCCGACGAGCAGCGCCGCCGCGACGCCCGCAGCGAGAACGGCCGCACGGCCTCGCGACCGCTGCCGCGCGAGCACGTCGGGCGGGACGAGGTTGATGGGGGGCGCCTCGTCCACGCCGCTCGCCCAGGCCAGCCGGTACTTCGCGACCTGCGCCCGAAACACGTCGACCGGCTCCGGCAGGACGTCGGCAGCAATCCCGTCAAGCGAGTCGAGCGTTTCCACGTCGAGCCCGAGTTCGTCGCCGAGCGGCGCGGTGAGCGACCGCAGATCGGGCGCTTCGCCGCACAACACCACCTGCGCGACGACGCCGCGCGTGTGCTGTCTGAAGAAGAGCAGCGAACGCTGCAGCTCCAGGGCGAGCCGCGCGGCCGGCGGCTCGTGGTCCGCAGCCCGAAGGTCCGAGCCGCGATGCCCCCAGGGGATCTCACGGGCGAAGAGCAGCACACCGTC
>JACQVC010000142.1 GCA_016209995.1 Gemmatimonadota bacterium | reverse complement strand
CGCATGCGCTGGACCAGACTGTCACGGGAGGCCTCCAGCGCCGCGGTGTTGAACGCCTGACCCTGCTCCAGGGGCAGGTTCCGGACGAGAGCGCCGCCCAGCACCGAGTCCGGGTCCGCAATCGTGAAATCCGCGACGATGACCGGCTCGCCTTCCATGATGCGGAAGGTGATGTCGACCCCGTCCGCGGAACGATCTACGACGGTATCGACGGCGGCTTCGCGATAGCCTCGCAGATAGTAGAACAGGTCGAGGCGCACGCGGTCCCGACTGAACTCGCGCGCATCGAAGTACCGTCGCACGTGCGCGGGACTCACGCCCCCGTAACAGAGAGGCTCGAGAATCCAGGACCGGCACGTCGTCTCACGAGTAATGATCGCCGCTGCCAGGACGCGGTCCGAGAAGCGCTCGTTGCCTTCCCAGCGGACACTGCGCACCTCCAGACGAGCGGCCTGGGCCCGGAGCGTTCCGAAGCAACCGGCCAACATGAGGCCGAGCACGGCGGCGATAGAGACTCGGTGCGCGGCCTTCACGAGAGATCCTCGCGTCGGCGCGTCGGTCGCGTGGCACCCGCGGGTTCTTCCTCGGGGAGGAAGCGACGCAGCCCGCGCGGGAAGGTGTGGCGGCTGATGGGCGCAAAGTCCGAACAGCCGGCGAAGTAGCCGTAGTGCGCCACGTCCACGCGGTCTTGCTCGATGTGCACGAGGTTCACGCTGTTTCCGGCACGCTCGCGGCCGCGACCGCGGCGCGACGTCGCCGTGCCGCTCTGCACGATCACGATTCCGCGCTTCCACTGGCCCTCACCCTGGGACCCCGGGCCCTTACCCCACGCAAACGTCCGTTTGCGTGGGGACGCCGCGTCGACCGGGCACAGGTCGAGAGAGTTGCCGATATACGAACGATGCAGGTGTCCCCCCAGGATCAACTCGACACCCATCTCGTGAAACGAGTCCAGGATCCGGCGCGCGCCCGGTATCACGGCACCGCCCTCGTGGTCCGGAGCCGGCACCAGGTGATGGTGGGCCACGACCACACGAGCATCTCCCGGGGGCGCGGCGCTGAACGCCTTCGCCGCGTAGGCGATCTGGCCTTCGCTGATGCGGCCGTTCACGATCGCCGTGTACGGCGCGGTCGAGTTCAGCGCTACGATCGTGACCCCGGGGATCCGCGTAACCGAATCGAGGTCCCCAGAGATGTACTGCCTGTAATTACGGTAGGGAGCCCAGATGCGTTCCCAGAAGCGGTACAAGGGGACGTCGTGGTTCCCCGGGGTGACGACTCGAGGTACAGGCGGAAGGCTGGCGAGATACGCTCGCGCGGCCTCGTACTGCCGGCGTTTCGCGCGCTGGGTAAAATCGCCCGACAGCACGATCACGTCGGGGTGGACGCGTTGAGCCAGGCGCAGCAAGGCCTCCCCGGCGCTGGGGTCATAAGCCGGACCGAAGTGCAGGTCGGAGGCGTGGAGTACGGTTACGTCGAGGCCGGCCACGCCCGGTGGCCCTCCTAGGAGCCTGTCGTCGCCCGACGGCTGCGGCCCGGTGCGGGCGTCGCGCGCCGTAGCCGCGCCACGCCGGCGAGGCCCACGGTTACAACCGCGAGGCTGATCAGCTGGGCAAGCGTGAGTGCGCCGAAGAAGCGGTCATCCTTCGCCCGGAAAAACTCGACGGCGAAGCGTTCCAGGCCGGCGAGCGACAGATACAGCATGAAGAGCCAACCCGGGGCCCGTGAGTGACGGCGCAGTCTCCAGAGCACGAAGAAGATCACCAGCGAGGCCGCGATCTCGTAGAGCTGCGTGGGGTGCACGGGTACGACGTCGCCGAACCGCTCCACGAGCGCGGGATCGACCTCGATCCCGAACTGGTCCTCCAGAATGTTCACGCGGCTCGGGGGCGTTCCTCGGGGGAAGCGTATCCCCAGCGGTGAAGCCGTCGGTCGCCCATAATCGTCACCCACGAGGAAGCACCCCACCCGGCCCACGGCGTAGGAGATCGCCAGCGCGGGCGCGATGGTGTCGGCCGTGCGGCCGAGAGGCAGGCGAAGCCGCTGGATCTGCCAGACCACCAGGGCCGTGGCCGTGAGGAAGCCTCCGTACCAGACGAGCCCTCCGCGCGAGAGGATCATCGCGAGCGGATCGGCCACCAAGCGAGGGAAGTTGAGCAGCAGGTAGTACAGCTTCGCCCCGCCGATCCCTCCGATTACGGCCCAGAACACGAGCGTCCAGGTGTGCTCCGGATCGAATCCGACCCGTTTCATCTCGTGACTGTGCACGAGCCCAGCCGTCAGGAAGGCCAGGAACATCATGACCCCGAACGAGGTGATCACCTCGCCACCGAGCAGCGGAATCCATTCGGGGACGCGGAAGAGGTTCGGGAACATGGTGTCAATGGCTCATGGCCAGCGGCCAATCCGCGCGGGCACTCACGTCCAGCGGTGCCACGTCGCCGCGTTGCAGGTGGAACAGCGCCGCGCGAGCGATCATGGCGCCGTTGTCCACGGCGAGCCGCGGACACGAATGGAAGAGGCGGCCGCCGGCCCCGAGCCGACCGGCCAGCTCATCTCGCAGCCTGCGGTTCGCGGCCACGCCGCCACCGGCGAGGACGCGGCGGCACCCGGTCGCGGCGACGGCCCGCATCGTCTTGCTGGCGAGCACGTCGACCACGGCCTCGTGAAACGCCGCAGCCACGTGGGCGCGCTCACTCTCAAGCTCGCATGCGGCCTCGAGCCGCGCCACCCGTGTCACGACCGCGGTCTTGAGCCCGCTGAACGAGAAGTCGTAGTAGTCCGCGTCCCCCGGCACCTGCGCGCTGTTCAGCATCGGACGCGGGAGGCGGTGGCGGTCGGGATCGCCCTCGCGGGCGAGCCGCTCGATGGGCGGACCGCCCGGATACGGCAGTCCGAGGAGCTTGGCCACCTTGTCGAACGCTTCGCCGGCCGCATCGTCGCGCGTTTCGCCCAGCCTCTGGTACTCGCCCCACTCCGGAACCCACAGCAGAAGGGTGTGTCCGCCGGAGACGAGAAGAGCCACGAAGGGCGGGCGTGCATCGGCATCCTCGAGGTTCGGCGCGAAGAGGTGGGCCTCCATGTGATGCACGGCCAGGAGCGGCTTGGCCAGCGCGAACGCGGCGGCCTTCGCCCACGAGACGCCGACCAGCAGCGCACCGATGAGCCCCGGGCCGGCAGTGACGCCGATGGCGTCGACATCGCGGAGCGCGATCCCCGCCTCCCGCAGTGCGGACTCGATCACGTCATCGAGGGCACATAAGTGGGCGCGCGCCGCCAGCTCGGGTACGACGCCGCCGTATACCGCGTGGATATCCTGGGAAAGGATCACGTGACCGAGCAGCTCTCTCTCTCCGCGCAGGACCGCAGCGGAGGTTTCGTCGCAGCTCGTCTCGATGCCCAGTAGGAGGGGCTGTCTCACGGGCTCCTGCGCGGGCGAATCGTGACCGAGTCGAACTGCGGCGTGGCGGTCACGTAACGCGGAGCGCCTTCCACCCGAACGGGCAGGCGTGCCGGCAGCGGCAGCGAGTCCGGTAGGAGGCCTATGTCCACGACGATGCGGAGCACGCGGTCGTCGGCCGCATCCACTCGCGATTGCGGACCCACCAGCACGACGCTGCCGGCGGCGGGCTCGCTGGTCAGGTCGGGCCGACCCAAGACCTCGACCGGCACCTGTTCGAAAACGCGCTCGGCACGTGGCTCGAGGCGGATGCGCACCTCCGCCTCCGTCGGCGCCACCACGACCTGCTGGAGCCTCGCACCATCGACACGTACACTTGCGGGCGCCGATTCCTCGATGTCGCCGAACGCGATGGGCAGAAGGGGGATGCTATCGATGGCCTCGAGGCGGCTGGCCGGCCCGCTGACGTTCGCGCGCTCCGGAATCACCTCGACATCGCCTGCGAACGTCCAGCCCTCGGGCGGCGAACCCTCGAGCCGAGGTGCGAACGGCAGCACGGCCGTTTCGATCGGCTCGAACTCGAGCCGTACGCTGCTCGGTGTCACGTCCTCCGCGGTCACACCGAGGCGTCCCGGGAGACTGACCCAATCGCGGCGCAGAACCAGGACCGTGTCCCTCGCGACCACGCTGTCGATCGGGATGAGCAGCGTGGGCCGGTTGAACGCGAGCTGGATCAATTCGCGGGCGGGCCCCGAGAAGCGCACCTCGACCTGCGAGGGCACGGGCTCGCCCTTCAGGGCCCAACGCGGATCCGTGAGCACGACGCGGACGGCGATTCCCGGGATGGCTTGGAAGGTCGGAACATCCACGCGAACGACCATCCACAGCAGGACTGCGAGTGCCAGCGCTGCGAGCTTGAGGCTCCAGTTCCGCGTTAGGAAGGCCGGCACTACTTGCATTCTCAGGAGCCTGTCAGCAGTCGCCTGATCAGCGCCTGGTGTTCGGGGGCGTCCCATTGCGTGGGACCGATCACCTTCTTGTAGATGACGCGATCGGGCCCGATCACGAACGACTCGGGTACGCCGGTGGTGCGGTAGGTCTCCTGAATACGGCCCGAAGGATCGTGCACGATCTCGAAGGTCAGGCCTAGCGTATCGGCGTACGCCCAAAGGTCACCGCCGGGGTGCCCCGACGTGTCGGTCTCGCCCACTCGCGCGTCGACGCTCACGGCCACGATCTCCAGCCCCTGGTCCTTCATCTGCTCGTAAAGGCGCTGCAGCGACGGCATCTCCTCCCGGCACGGAGGACACCACGTCGCCCAGATGTTCACGAGCAGGACGCGGGCGTCGTAGTCCGACAAGCCGACGGGCCTGCCTTGCCTGTCGAACGCGCGGAAGTCGGGTGCGGGGGTCCCCACGTTGATGGGGCGGAAGCTGTCGCGATTCAGCCACGCCACCAGGAGCAGCCCGGCGAGTGCCGCGCCGGCGAGGACATACGAGAGGCGATGCCAGTTGCGTCCCATGGGTCGCGCGTTTCCTGAGACCGCTGCGTTCACTCTTGCAGCCTGGAGTAAGGGCGAGCCGCACCCCACGACTGCGAAAGGCTGCTAAAAGAAATACAGGCGTCGGGTTCTACGGCCTTCTCCGCAGAAAGTTCCGAGGCGCGGAGCAAGTTCGAGCCTACGGAACACTATGTTACTGCGGCGGATCGCCCACCACCACCAGACGCACGGCCGAGCCCGGATCCAGGAGTGTGCCCGCTGCCGGCTCCTGTCCGATCACGGTGCCGGGCGGAGCCTCGAACCCGGGACGCCTCTCGATCTCGGACACCACGAGCCCGAGGGAATCGAGCGTGGAGCGCGCCTCGTCCAGTAGGCGCCCGAGCAGCGACGGCAGCTCCCGCAGGGCCGGTCCTGTGCTCACCGTCACACGGACCTCGCTGGGCAGGGGGGCGGCTCTCCCGGGCTCCGGCTCGATGCCGACGATCCGCCCCGGCTCGACATCCGCGTGGACGGTATCGATGCGGATGCTGAACCCCGATGCCGTGAGAATCGTCTCCGCGTCCCCTCGCCTCATGTTTCGCACGTCGGGCACCGTGCGCATCTCCGGCCCGCGGCTCACGGTCACGCGCACGGATCCGCCCGGAACCGTGAGCTGTCCGGGCAGCGGACCCTGGGCAATGATCTCGCCCGCGGGAACGGCAGGATGCGTCAACGAATCGACGCCTTCGAGCGCGAGCTGATCGGCAGCCAGGCGCTCTGTTGCCGACTCCAGCGTGAGGCGTCGGAGGTCCGGCACCATGGTGAACTGCTCGACCGTCTCGGGTGGCGGGAATAAGATCGCAACCGCGCAGGCGTATCCGATCCCGAAGCCCATCGCCACGACGGCGGTTCCGACCAGGACCCAACGACGCCAGTCTCGGGGAGCTCCGCCCCGTGGCCGTGCGGCCCAGCTCGCACGGCGCCGACGCAACGATTCACCCAGCATCAGGAGCCTGCCCGACGCAAGCGAGCGGCGAACGCGCCATCAAAGCCGGTCGCCTGAGGCCAGACCGCGAGCTGGCCCAGCGGATCCAGCAGCTCCGCGGGTACTTCGCCCGGCTCGGCCCGGGAGAACTCGCCGTGTCGCTCCAAGAACGCTTCCACCTGACCTTCGTTTTCCTCCGGCTCGAGCGTGCACGTGGCGTATACCAGAACGCCACCCGCCGCTACGGCGCCGGCGGCCCCGTCCAGGAGCGCACGCTGGACCTGCACCAGCCGCGGGACATCCTCGGGGCGGAGACGCCACTTCGCGTCCGGGTGGCGGCGCAACGTTCCGGTCCCCGAGCAAGGGGCATCCAGGAGCACGAAATCCACGGGACGCAGCGGTGGATGCGCGGCATCGGCGACGACGAAACCCAGCGGACCGGACACGCGCCTCCAGTTCGCTCTGGCCAGCCGCAGCCGCGACGCCGAGCGATCCGCGGCGACAACATACCGGGCGTCACGGGCGAGGGCGAGCGCCTTGCCGCCCGGTGCGACGCACAGGTCCGCGATCACGGAGCCTACCGCCGGCCGGGCGTAGCGCACGACCAGCGTCGCGCCTGGATCCTGGATGATGCCCGGCACGGCGTCCAGGACGTCTCGGGGCTTCGCGTCTCGTGAGAGGCGCACGCTGCCCGTGCCCCAGCCCACGAGCTCCGCCGCCACTCCCATGGCGCTCAACCGCCCACACGCCTGCTCGACGTCGATCCCGAGCGGCAGCAAGCAAGTGTCCGGGATGCGATTGTTGGCTTCGACCAACGTCTCGACCTCCTCGAAGCGCCACCGCTCGAGCCACCGCTCCACGAGCCAGCGGGGGTGTGAGCCCCACGTGGAGAGATACCCCACCGGGTCGCGATCCGGTCGCGGGAAGAGACTGCGGTCCTCTCCGGCGCCGGCCAGAGAGCGCAGCACCGCGTTCGTCAGACCGCCGGCGCCGGGGCCCGCGACTCGCTTCGCTTGCGTGACGGTCTGGGAAACCGCCGCATAGTCGGGCACCGAATCCATGAACAGGAGTTGGTAGGCGCCGAGCCGCAGAAGGTCGAGGACGTCGGCTGATAGCGCGGCCGTGCCTCCGTTCACATGGTGATCCAGCAGGTGGTCGATACGACCGCGCAGTCGCAGTGTTCCGTAAACGAGGTCGTGCGTCCAGGCGCGCTCACGGGATCGCAACCTCCCGGACAGTTCGGCCAGGGCGCGGTCCGCCCGCTGCCCTCGGCGCGCGGCTCGCAACACTTCCAGCGCTACGCTCCGGCCCGGAGTTATCCCGCGCATGATCCTCAGGCTGGCACGTTGCGGGTACGAAATCGCTGGGGGGAGGAGCCGCGGCTACTCCAGCATACCGGTCGTCGGCGAGGAAGGAACGGCGATCTCCCGCCGCGGCATGCGCCCGGCGAGGTACGCAAGCCGGCCGGCCTGCACGGCGAGCCGCATCGCGTTGGCCATGCGCACCGGATCCTCGGCCGCGGCGATCGCGGTGTTCATCAGCACGCCATCCACGCCTTGCTCCATGG
>JACQVC010000150.1 GCA_016209995.1 Gemmatimonadota bacterium | reverse complement strand
CGAGCTAGGGGTTCCCTTCAGCGATCCCCTGGCGGATGGTCCCACCATTCAGCGCGCGTCCCAGCGATCGCTCGAGCAGGGGATGACCGTGCCGGGCGTGTTGGGCCTCGTCGAGCGTTTTCGCGAGCGGCACGACACGCCGCTGGTCCTGTTCACGTACCTCAACCCGGTTCTGCGGTACGGCCTGGCGGAATTCTGCCGCGCTGCTGTGTCGGCGGGCGCCCAGGGACTACTGCTCACGGACCTGCCGGCGGGTGCGGATCCCGCGATCGAGCAGGTCGTGCAGGACGCGGGCCTCGATCTCATCCGCCTCGTCGCGCCGACCACGACTCCGGGGAGGGTGCGCGAGATCGGCGCACAGGCGCGCGGATTCGTCTACTACATCTCCCGCACGGGCGTCACGGGTGCGCGCGCCGCCTTGCGTGGCGAGCTGGCGACGGAACTGGAGTCGTTGCGCCGCTACATCACGGTTCCCATCGCGGTGGGTTTCGGCATCTCTCGCCCCGAGCACGCCGCGCTCCTGGCGGCGATCGCGGATGGCGTCGTGGTGGGCAGTGCGCTGATCGACCGCATCGACGCCGAGGGTCTGCCGGGGGCGGCTCAGTTCATCGAATCATTGCGGAAGGCTATTGATGCCCGCGGTGCGTGAGAGAGAGCAGCTGGGCGCCTTCACGCTAGGCGTGCTTCGGTCCTACGCGTGGGGAATGTTGGCGGTGGGTTCGCTGAGCGTTATCGGCGCGCTCCTGCTCGAACCGCCGGACCGGATTGGGTTGATCAGCGCCGTGCTCGGCGCCGTCGCAGCGGCCGTGCTGCGGTGGGGGGGCATACCGCTGACCAAGTATGCCTACCTCACCATGACCGCCGTGCCGGCGCTGGTGCTGGCCATATGGTCGGGTGTCGGCGTGGCGGCCGTGGCCGTATGGATGGGCACCTACGTGGGGGATCGCTTCCTCCTGCGCAAGACGTCGGCTCCCTCCGCGATCAACGCGGGGCGCGAAGCGCTGAGCATCGTGCTGGCGGCGCTGCTCTACGATGTGGCGCTCGCGGGCGCTTTTCCGGCCGGCGGCGCGTCGCCCTTCTCCGTGGACGCGATCCCCGCGCACGTCGCGCTGATCATCGGCTACTTCGTGCTCAATCGCGGGTTCTTCTACTTCTCGCTCATCCTGCGCCGCAAGCTGACGGCCGCGGAATGGATGGTCGTGATCCGCTACGAGGTGGTGGCCGCGTTCCTGGCCGTCATCGCGGTCGCGATCTCCCTCGGGACCCTGCAGCAATACCTGAGCGATTTCGCGTGGCTCCTCAACCTGACGTTCCTGGTTTTCGCCGGACTGTTCGCGCGCGAGCTGGTCAGTCAGGCGATCTCGTCCGAGGAGCAGCAGAAGATCACGGCGATGGAGCGCGTCATTGCCGCCGGCATGCCGCTAGAGGACTCGGTCCGCCAGATCGCTGGATTGGGCTTGCGGATCCTGGACTGGACGGCGATCCGCATCGAGCGGTGGAAGCCGGACGGTTGGGAGGCCGTTTACGAGGATGGTCCCCTCTCGGCGTTCGAAGCGGCCGTGGCCTCGACCCGCCAGCGGGCCGCCCGAGACCGGGTGATCATCGTCGACGATGCCGTACGCGAAGGAATGGCCAGCCCGGGCTCCGTCCGCTCTCTCCTGTTCTATCCTCTCAAGTACGGAGAGTCGGTCCTGGGGGTGCTTGAGCTCGCGCACCACAAGCCGCGCATGTACGGGCGCAAGGAATTGGACCTGGTCGATCGGCTGGCCCAGCAGCTCGCCCTGGCCATTCAGCTTGATGGCCTGGTAGGTCCGATGGTCGACACCGCGCAGCGCGTGGGGAGCGAGACCGCGACGCTGCGTAGCACGGCCACGCGTTTGCTCCATGCCGGTGAAGAGGTGGCCACGAACGCGGAGGCCATTCGGCGCAGAATCATGGAGCAGACCGTCCGTACGGATGGCGGTCTACGGGCCACGAACGCTCTCTCGGAATCCGCGTCGCGCATGGCCACGGATGCGTCCGAGTCGGCGAGTCGAAGTCGGGACGCCGCTCGGCTCTCCGAGAAGAACCTCGAGACGATCTCCCAGGCGGTCGCGCGGCTCGTCGATCTGCGCGACTTCGTGCGCACCGCCGCCCGTGACATCCGCGACTTCGCCAGCCTGGCCGGCCGGATCACCGACAGCGTGGGCGTGATTCGCCAGATCTCGGAACAGACGAACCTGCTCGCGCTGAACGCCGCCATCGAGGCGTCCCGAGCCGGCGAGGACGGAAAAGGCTTCGGCGTCGTCGCGGACGAGGTGCGCAACCTGGCGGACCTGACCGGTCGTGCCGCGGACGATGTCGATCGCCTCATCGGAGGCTTGACCGATCAGGTTCAGCGCGTGACCAAGGAGATGGACCAGGGCGAAGCGAGCGTGAAGGGCGTCGGAGAACTGTCACGCGGGGCCCTGGATGCGTTGAACGCCATCGTGACCGCGACCATGGACGCCGGTGAGCTTGCCACCAGCATAGCCGAGCAGGTGATCGCCCAGCAGGCGGAGCTCGTAACGCTCAGGGAGCAGATCGCGGCCATCGCGGAGATGGCCGAAGGCAACGACGAGGACGTGCGCCGCGTTGCCGATGTGGCCCGCCGCCAGGCCGACAGTCTGGTCAATCTCGAGCACGCCACGCAGTCCCTCGTCGCCATCGCCGAGGAGCTGAACGTGCTGATCAAGCGGTTCACGGAGCTGGCGTAGCCCGGCCGCCCCACCCGCTCCTCAGCCGCCTCTCCACGCCCGCATCCGGCTCCACGAAGAGCGTGCGTACGCGATCCGGGACTACGGCGCCCGGCGGCGACCCGCGTGGCTTGCGTACGTACTTCCGCCGCGTCCAGTCAACGGGCACCATCCCCGACGTCCGGGCCCGCGAGTGCAGCGCGGCCAGCGTGGCCGCCTCGAGGAGGTCGCGGGCCGGAGGGTTGTCGGGGCGATTCCACCGCAGGATCACATGGGCGCCCGCCGCATGGCGCGCATGGAGCCATAGATCATCGGGCCGGGAATGATGGAACGTGAGGACGTCATTGGCGCGGGCGCTGCGGCCGACACGGACCTCGAGGCCGCCCGACGTTCGGTAACGCCGGTAAGGGAGGGCCGGCTCCTCATCTCCGGTGGATACACGGCGCCCGGCGAGTTCAGCGGGAAGTAGCTCCTTCAGAAGCTCCGGTGTGACCGTCGCCGCGTCGGGGGAAGCCAGCGTCTCCTCCAAACGGCGGACGCGGTCCCGCGTGTGCGTGAGTACGGCGGGGAGGCGCTCCCTGGCACGCTCTGCGCGGCCGGCTTCGTCGTAGAGCCTGGCTGCGTTCTCCGTCGGCGTCAGGCGAGGATCCATCCTGAGGCTCACAGGCTCGCCGTCGAATCCTTCCAGCGTTGCCTCTCGCACGTGGCGAGGCACGCTCTCGAGTCGGCTGAGAATCAGGTTGGCTTGTCCGCGGAGCACGTCCGGGTCCGGCACGTCGGCAAGCCTTCGTTCCAGAGCTTCGAGCCGACGGCGCGCGGACGCGAGCTGCGACTGCAAAGCTCGAACTGCCGAGCCGGGTAGCGTCCGCGGTCCCGTGTCATCCGCGCCGCCGAGCTCGACCGGCGCGTCGACGCGGGCCATGGCCTCGAGGAGCGAAGCGACCGGCTCCGCGGCGAGGTCCGGGAGCGGAAAAGGGTAGGGGTGCACTGTATCGCCCAGGTCGAGGAGGCATGGTCGCGGCTGGGGTCGCTCGCGCAGGGCACACCAACGTCGCCAGCCCTCTTCGAGCACGACATCGGCCGCTTCATTCGACGCCATAGCAGCACCCAGGAGAACGCGAGCGTTCAGACGGCTGGTGTACGCCACGCGCTGCAGCAGGATGGATTCGCGCCGCTCCGGGGGCACGGGCGCCAGGATCTCCAGCCAGCGCGCGAGGGAGAGCTCTTGCGTGGCCCCCTCGCGCCCCGAGCGTTGTGGCGGACGATAGGGCTGGCCGCTCCGTAGCACCCGCGAGCCGGACTTTCGCGGCCACAAGACCGTGCGGATCGTTCCGGCCCGACGGTCCACGACCACGGCGTTCCACTGGTTGGTCATCAATTCGACGACCAGGGACGTTCGTGGGGTCGTCGCGGATGCCCGGCCGAGCTCGATGTCCAGCACACGCTCGTCGCCGAGCGAGCGCACTGCGAGCACCTCGAGCTGGAGCGGGAGGGAACGTGGAAACACGGGCAGATCGCCAAAGAGCCGGAAAGTGCCTCGCCGGGGATGCAGCTCGAGAGACAGTGACTCGCCTTCCAGGAACAGGACGGCCGTTCTGGTGGTCGGCTCCAGGTGCAGTGCCTGTGCCCGCCGGCCGCGGAAGCGCTCCGACAGCTCGCGAGCCATGTACTCGACGAGCAGGGGATCCCAAGTGAGAGTCATGACGGCAAGGTATGACAGCGATTGGCGCTTCGCGATTAGCGCTTGAGCCCATCGCCATCACGATGGCACCCGTGGGGGATGGGATGGCCTGATCGCCAAGCGCTGATTGCTAAGCGCCGAGCGAGCCCGTTAGCTTCTCGAACCTAGACAGGCTCCTAGCCAGCAGCGGGTTGCCAGGTGGTCGTTCAGGCCCGGGGGAAAGCAGCGGTGACCTCGCGGAGGACGGTTCGGGACTTCATCCTGATGAAGCAGCGCGGTGAGCGGATCGTGGCGCTCACGGCCTATGACTTCCTCTTCGCGCGAATTCTCCAGGAGGCCGGCGTCGACCTGATTCTGGTCGGCGATTCGCTGGCCCAGGTCGTGCTCGGCTACGCTTCCACGATTCCGGTGACGCTCGACGAGATGATGCACCATGCGCGAGCGGTTCGGCGAGGCGCTCCAGACTCCTTCGTGGTTTTGGATCTCCCCTTCCTCAGCTTCCAGATCTCGCCGGAGGAGGCGCTGCGCAATGCCGGCCGCGTCCTGAAGGAGACCGGTGTAGAGGCGGTGAAGATGGAAGGCGGCGATCAGCGATCGTGCGAGACCGTGCAGCTCCTCGTGCAAGCAGGCATTCCCGTACTGGGGCACTTGGGACTCACGCCGCAGTCCGTGAACGCCTTGGGCGGTTATCGGGTTCAGGGCCGCGATGACGCAACGGCCGACCGCTTGCGGCAGCAGGCGCGAGCCCTCGAGGCGTCGGGCTGCTTCGGGATCGTGCTGGAGCTGGTCCCGGCGGAGCTGGCTGGGGAGATCTCGAAGTCGCTGACCATCCCCACGATCGGCATCGGCGCCGGTCCGCACACGGACGGACAAGTGCTCGTCCTCTACGACGCGCTCGGACTCAACACCAGGTTCCAACCCAAGTTCCTCAAGCGCTTCGCCGATCTGGAGCGGGAGGCGAAGCAGGGCATCGAGCGCTACGTCGACGAGGTGCGCAAAGGGGAATACCCAGGGCCCGAGCACAGCTTTTCCGCGAACCGTAGCGAAGCGAAGGTCAGCGAAGGGGAGGGGAGAGGGGTGAGTGGAGGAGAGGAAGGGCGTGGTGTGGGAGCGAACCGGAGCGAAACGTAGGTCAGCGAGCGGCACGGGTGGGTGGAGAGGCGAGCTGACGCGTGATCTGCGTTGCGACGAAAGCGGAAGTACGCGGCGCTGTGATGCGCGCGCGTCAAGCCGGTCAGCGCGTCGCCCTGGTTCCCACCATGGGTTACCTGCACGAAGGCCATCTTTCGCTCGTGGATCGGGCGCGGCGGCAGGCTGAGTGGGTCGCGCTATCGATCTTCGTGAACCCCCTTCAGTTCGGTCCTTCCGAGGATCTGGCCCGTTACCCGCGCGATCTCGAGCGAGATCTCGCGGCGGCCGGGGCGAGGGGTGTGGACCTGGTCTTCGCGCCGGAGGTCGCGGAGATGTACCCGCATGGCGAGCCCGCGGTGGTCGTGGTGGCCGAGCACTTGCAAGATCGGCTGTGTGGCGCCGTGCGCCCGGGACACTTTCGCGGGGTGCTCACGGTGGTCGCCAAGCTCCTTGGGATCGTGCGGCCGGACACCGCGGTTTTCGGGCAGAAGGATTTCCAGCAGTCCGTTCTCATTCGACGCATGGTGCGGGATCTGGACATCGAAGTCGAGATCGATGTGGCGCCCACCGTGCGCGAAGCCGATGGCGTGGCCATGAGCTCGCGAAACTCGTATCTGCGTCCGGATGAGCGGGCGCAAGCACGCGCTCTGTACGAGGCGTTGAGCGTCGGCAGAGACCGATTCCGGGCAGGGTGGACCGTCGCGTCCGATCTGCTGAAGAGCATGCGAGCCGTGCTGAGCGCATACCCTCTCGTGAAGGTCGAGTACCTGGAGGTCGTGGATGCGGAGACGCTGGAGTCGCTGTCGCGCGTGTCGCCGGGGTGCGTGGCGGCCGTCGCTGCCTACCTGGGCGAGACTCGCCTCATCGACAACGTGGTGCTGGACTGAGGGTGCGTAGCCCGATGGCCAAGTGGCTCTTCACCGTCATCACGCTGGTCGCGGTGCTCATCGTCGGGGTACTCCTGGGATCCTCCGTGGCAGAGTGGCGAGCGGCGGAGCGAGAGCGAGTCGTACAGTCCGCTTCCACGCCTCAGGCCCCACCCGGTCGTCGCGTTCGCGTGGAAGTCCTGAACGCGGGTGGGCGTAACAACGCTGCCCGCGAGGCCACCGACGTCCTGCGAGCCGTCGGGTTCGACGTGGTTTATTTCGGCAACGCCGACCGGTTCGATCGAGACTCGTCCACGGTGATTCATCGCATGGGAGACACGGCCACGGCCCGGCTGATCGCCGACGCTCTCGGCATCCACGCCGTGCGCAGCGAGCCGGACTCGAGTCTCTACCTCGATGCGAGCGTTCGGCTGGGACGGGAGTGGAGTCCCCCCACGTTCCGCGAGGCCGTTGCGCCGGCGCCTCCGTGGTGGAATTTGCCCGCGCTGCTCGAGAAGCTGCGCGCGCGCGAGTGAATCAGCGGGTTATTCCTGGTTAGTGACCCGCCGTCCCAGGTGGACCACGCGCAGCTGGCCGCAAGCCGCAGCGATGTCCCGTCCTCGCGGCTGCCTCACGGCGGCACGGACTCCGCGCTCCCTCAGTCGATTCGCAAACGTCAGAATCTTCTGCCGGGAGGAGGCCGTCCAATCGACGTCGGGGATGGGGTTGAAGGGGATCAGATTCACGTAGGCTCCGATCTCGCGCGCCAGCCCCGCCAGCTCGTTGGCCAGTGTCGGCGCGTCGTTCACGCCGGCGATCATGGTGTACTCGAACGTGATCCGCTGGCCGCCCGCGGCGTTGAACGTGCGCAAGGCGTCCATGAGAACGGGCAGGGGATAGCGCTTCTCGAGCGGCACGAGCTGACGGCGCAGCTCGGAGTTCGGCGCGTGCAGGGATACGGCTAGACGGAACTGCTCGGGCCGACGCGCCATCTCCAGGATTCCCGGGACGACGCCCACAGTGGACACCGTGATGCGGCGAGCGCCGACCCCGTATCCCTGGTTCAAGATCGTGAGAGCCGCGAACACGGCCTTCCGGTTGGCCAGCGGCTCGCCCATGCCCATGAACACGAGGCTGGTGATCGGGGGGCGAGCGTTGGCGGCGGCCCAGCGCCGGGAGGCTCGGTACTGGGCAACGATCTCGCCCGCGTTGAGCTGGCGGCGAAACCCGCCCCAACCCGTCGAACAGAAGGTGCAGCCCATCGCACAGCCGGCTTGCGACGAGAGACACAGCGTGAGTCGCGGCCCGTGGGGAATGAGGACGGACTCCACCAGCTCACCGTCCGCCAGCTCCCAGAGATGCTTTGCCGTCCCGTCCACGGAGAGCGTGGCCCGAGCGGTGCGAGGCTCCGCGACGGCGAAGGCCTGCGCCAGGGCTTCCCTCTCGCGGGCCGGTAGATCCGTGAGACTCTTGAAATCAGTCGCGTCCCGCCCGTAGATCCAGCGCGCAACTTGCGTAGCTCGGTACGCCGGCTGTTCGCGCCCCGCGAAGTGACTCTTCAGCCGGGCCTCGATCTCGCTAGGCGTGAGACCCAGGAGATCAACCCGCTCATCCGTCGTGATCATGGCAGCTCGATGGCGAAGCGATAATACATGGCCGTGCCGAAGTCGTTCGGGAGCTGCTCGCCGAGCACGCCGATCGAGTAGGGCGGGAAATCCGCACCGAGCATCCATAGACCGGTCCAGCTTCCGTCTTCCGCCGTGCGCATGAGGCCCACCGCCGTGTGCAGCTGCGTCCACCACGTCGTTCCAAGCGAGATCCTGTGCTCGATGCCGGCTCGGTCGAAGCGGTCCGCCGCCCCGTAGGCGACGCGCGCGGTCCAGGACCGTCCGGGTCTCTCCCGCGTCCCGACGTCGAGGCCGCCCCGCCACGCAGGCTGCCCCGGGAAGCCGGCGATCATGAAGGCGAGCCTCGGCGCCAATGCGACCCCGGAGCTCAGCACGACGCCGCCGTCCAGGGTGAGCTGGTCCTCTACGCGCCCGGAGTGGCCTGCGCGCGCGTAGCGTGCCGCGACGCCGACGGCCGCGCCTTCCCGTACGATTCGGGCCAGCGAAGCAGACAACACGTCTTCTCCGATGTCCAGCACTCCGCTCCCGATGGGTGATTCGTCGGTCCGCGGGATCTCGCCCACACCCAGGTGCTGATAAGCGACCCCGATGCGCCCGAGCCACGGAATGGCTCCGGTCACGGCGGCGGCAAACCCGCTCAGGTCGGTAGCGTCCGGACCGTCTACGTGACTGATCCATATCTGACCGCGACTACCCTCGAACGATGCGAGTCCTGCGGGATTCCAGAGCGCGGCGGCGCCTCCGGACAGAAGCACTTCCGGTTGGGGTGCACCGCGGACGGGCCAGCGCAGGAGGACCTGGCCGGCTGCGGGGGCAGGGAGCACGAGAGCGAGCAAGGCGCAGCTCCACCAAGCCGCGCCACGCTTGGCGGTCGTACGCCTGGTAAGCCCCTGGACGGCCTTCACCTGCATCTCGCGCGTCCGGGCTTGGAGCTCGACGCGGACCGAGGATGCGATGCCCGGGCAGCCGCGCTCGTGGCCAACAGGAAGTCGCGCCTCGTCATGGCCTCCCTCGCTTGAACGAACGGACACTGGCCGTTAAACTTAGCGCAATTGGTGACGTGTCGGTAAGCCGAGGGGCAAAGCTGTGGGACGAGGGCGAGCGCGGACGGACGAAGCACGCGAGTGATCGACACTTTGATTGCCTGGGGACCTGCCGCTGCCTGGGCGGTGGTCCTTTTTTTGTTGAGCGGTCAGGGCGACCTGCCCTCGCCGCTCGCGTTTCCCTACGGCGACAAGCTGGCACACCTGGGACTATACACGGTGCTCGGTGCGCTGTTGGCCTGGGGCGGACGGTCGCGCGGTTCGGCGGCCCAGCATGAGCGGATTATCCTGGTCGGCGTATTCTACGGCGCTACGGATGAAGTGCACCAGTTGTGGGTGGTCGGGCGTTCCGCGTCCCTGACGGATTTTCTTGTCGATGCGGTCGGGGTCACTCTCGGGTACGCGATTCTCCAACGTTTCTGGCTGGCGCGTGCCCTTGGGTCGACCGGAAGGTCTCTTCCCAGCGGATGACCGACTCCGAACGCACAGCG
This sequence comes from Gemmatimonadota bacterium, assembly GCA_016209995.1. Taxonomy (GTDB): domain Bacteria; phylum Gemmatimonadota; class Gemmatimonadetes; order Longimicrobiales; family Gaopeijiaceae; genus JACQVC01. Next base: position 1,889 of record JACQVC010000150.1, on the reverse strand, counting down.
CGTCGTAGTCGCCTGGTTGGCGGTCTGCGCCCGGCGGATACCGGGACGGTGGTACGCCTGGCCGGATGGGTCCACCGGCGGCGCGACCTCGGCGGGCTGATCTTCGTGGATATCCGCGACCGTTCGGGACTCGCCCAGATCTGTTTTGGACCCGCATGGACCGAGACTCCGGGCTTCCGGTTGGCTCAAGAGCTGGGAGCCGAGGACGTGATCGCCGTTGAGGGTGATATTTCGCTCCGGCCGGCCCATGCGCGGAACCCGGAGCTGCCCACGGGCGAGATCGAGGTGCGCGCGCGCACGCTCGAGAGGCTCTCCAGGGCGGAGACGCCGGCGATTCCCGTAGCCCGTGGCCCGAGTGAGGAGCTTCCGGCCGAGGAACTCCGGCTGCGGCACCGGCACCTCGATCTGCGGCGTCCCGAGCTGCAGCGCAACCTCATTCTCCGGCACCGGCTGGCTCTGGCGACCCGCCGCTACTTCGACGGCCTGGGTTTTCTCGAGATCGAGACGCCCATGCTGACGAAACGAACACCCGAGGGCGCCCGAGACTACCTGGTCCCCAGTCGCATCCACCGGGGGGAGTTCTACGCACTGCCGCAGAGCCCACAGCTCTACAAGCAGATTCTCATGGTCGCCGGGCTGGATCGATACTTCCAGATCGCCCGTTGCTTCCGAGACGAGGACTTGCGCGCCGACCGTCAGCCCGAGTTCACGCAGATCGACGTCGAGGCTTCCTTCATCGACACCGATGACATCATTCGCTGGGTCGAAGGCCTCATGGTGAGCCTCACGCAGGAGGCCGGGTTGAATGTTGCGGAGCCGCCCTTCCCGCGCATCACCTATCGCGATGCGATGGCTCGCTATGGCTCGGACCGTCCCGATCTGCGCTACGGTCTCGAGATCCACGATTGGACCGACTTGCTGCGCACGCTCGAATTCGAGATCCTGCGCGCGGCCGTTGCCGCGGGCGGGAGCATCCGCGGTATCGTGATCTCGGGCGGCGCGGGTGCCTCGCGGCGGACCATCGACGCGCTGGGCGAGACCGCGAAGGCCGCCGGGGCGCCGGGCTTGCTCTGGGTGAAGCGGGGTCCAGACGGCGCGTCCGGACCGCTGGCTCGCGTGCTGACCGCGGGGGTCCTGGACGCGCTGGGCCTGCGGGACGGAGATCTCGCGCTCGTCGTCGCCGCGGCCGACCGGCTGAGCGCCACGGCGCTGGGCGCCGTGCGTCTCGCGGCGATCACGGGGCTCGGGCTCCCGCCGCTTCGTACGGACGCGTGGGTATGGATCGTCGAGTTTCCGCTGTTCGAGGATGCTGATGGCGCGCTGGCGGCGACGAACCACCCGTTCACCGCACCCTGGCCCGCTGATCTCGATCGCCTGGAGTCCGACCCGCTGTCGGTACGCAGCCTGGCGTACGATGTGGTCTACAACGGCGCTGAGCTGGGGGGCGGGAGTTTGAGAATTCATGAACCGGAGCTCCAGCGTCGCGTGCTGCGGGTGCTGGGGCTTTCGGACCGCGAGATCGAGCAGAAGTTCGGCTTCCTGCTCGAGGCTCTGGCGTCCGGCGCGCCGCCGCACGGAGGCATCGCTCTGGGCCTCGACCGTATTGCCATGCATTTTGCCGGAGCCGGGAGCTTGCGCGATGTGATCGCATTTCCGAAGACCACGGCCGCGCGGGCTCTGTTCGAGGGCGCACCGACGCCGGTGAGTGCGCAGGAGCTGGAGGAGCTCCACCTGCGGCCGGCGGCGCGGGAACGCGAGGTCGAGGCGGTTTAGCGACGGACGACCCGGGGAGGGCTGGCAAGTCCGGAGTCATGGCGAGCGCGCAGAACCGTAGCGAAGCGGAGGTCAGCGAAGGGGACGGGAGAGGGGTGAGTGGAGGAGAGGAGGGG
>JACQVC010000141.1 GCA_016209995.1 Gemmatimonadota bacterium | reverse complement strand
GAACTTCAGCTGGGCATCGCGCGCCGGCGATTACGCGGCCCGTGACTGGGCGTACAACCTCCTGATGAGCGTGGAGCCCTACGGCGTCCTCTTCACGAACGGGGACAACGACACCTTCCCGCTCTGGTACCTTCAGGAGACCGAGGGCATTCGCCGCGATGTCACGGTGATCGTGACCTCATACCTGAACACCGACTGGTACGCCCGTCAGCTCCGCACACTCACCGCGCCGTGCGCCGCAGGCCAGGATCCGCTCGCCGATCCCACTCGGAGCGTCTGTCAGCGACCCTACGAGACTCAAGGCGTCAACGCCGTCTATACCTCGGAGCCCGAGTCCGGCGGTGAACAGGACGTGACGCTCCTGGCCCTCGCTTATCCTCTGCAGGCGCCGAGCGGGTCGATCCTGCCGCTGGATGACGAAACCATTGACAGGATCGCCTTGGGCGGGCTGTACCGGGTCGGCGAGCCGCTCACGTATGAAGCCGGTGCCGTGACCGCGACGATCGCGTCCGGTGTGATCCTGCAGCCCTGGCACTACTTCGCGATCGCGATCCTGCGCAGCTCGCTGGGCGACCGCCCCATCTACTTCGCCTCGACCACGAACGCCTACGAGCCCCTCGGGCTCACGCAAATGCTCGTACGCCAGGGTTTGGCCTACAAGCTCCACAACGGCTCGCTCGAGACAGCGTCTCCGCCCGGCGTCGTGGCGCTCCAGGCATCGGCGCTCAACGCGGTGACCGGGCGGTGGCTCGACGTGGACCGCACGAATGCGCTCGTCTGGGACGTGTTCGTGCACCGCGGCGGGATTCCCGACGAGTGGAGATTCTGGCCGGATAAGCCGACCCGCGGCATCCCGAACTACTACGCCTGGGCGCACTACGCGCTCGCGCAGGCCGCCCTCCAGGCCGGAGACCAGCCAGCCGTCGACCGCAACGTCGAGCGCGCCGAGGTCTGGTTGCAGCTGGGACGCTAGGGCGTCGCTATCCTTCCGGCGCCGGCGTCAGCGTCCGCCGCAGCTCCTCCTGACGCCTGCGCGCCTCGTCCGCAGACGCGTCCGAACGCCGGGTCTGGTGACGAAGGCGCAGTCGATATCCCTCCGCCGTCGCCGGGAGAACCAGCTCGCCGGTGCCCTCGAGCGTGTATTCCCTCTGACCGCCCGCGGCGCGTCGATCCGTGAGTGTGCCGGTCACGTGTATGGCCACCGTATCCGTGCGCTCCGCCTGCTGCGCCACCCACCGCAGATCGCGCGATGACTCGCCCGTGCCCACCCACCCGTCCTCACCCGCGGCGTAAGCGACCGGAATGCGCACGCGCAGCGTCACGGTTTCGCTGAGCGGCACTTCCACGATCCAGGGGATGGCCGCCGCCGGAGGTTGATCGCCGTCGGGCAGCGGACCCTCGGCGTAGACGAGCATGCCGCCGGCCATGGTCGTGAGGATCGACAGCGCCGAGCTCACGGGTTGGTCCGTCGCTGGCACGGGACCATGCGTGCTCCGGCGTGCGAATCGCGTCACGCGCTGCCCCTGGCCCTCTACAACCCACACCGAGTCTCGACTCCCGGCCGTCAGCGTGTCGCCGCCCCTTACTGAAACCGCTTCGACCAGGACATCCGACACGAAGAGACTCGCGCCCCTGCCCGCCACCCCATCCGACTCGCACGCCGTCAGCGCTCCAACGACCACGACGGCCGACCAGACGTGCACTAGCCTAGCTCGAACGTTCATCCACACCTCACTCGTTTTTCGATAGTCCTGACACAGCGGTGCGCGGCGGAGTGGCCGTCTAACCCGCTAACCCGCTAACCCGCCCACACGCCTACGCCTACCGCTTCCGCCCGACCAGCTCGACCACCTGGCCGGTCACCGCCGAAGCCGCATCCGAAAGCAGGAACATCACCGTGGCTGCCACCTCATCGAGCCCCACCCAAGCCACTGCCGCCGGGTCGCTGGTGTCGTTGCGGTTCTGCTCCGTATCCATCATCCCGGGCGCCAGCGCGTTCACACGCACCCCGTGGTCCACCTCCTCGAGCGCCAACGTCCGCGTCAGCGCCACCACTCCCGCCTTACCCACGGTGTAGGCCCCCAGGTTCTTCACCGGCTGCAGCGCGGTCCGCGAGGCGAAGTTCACGATCGCGCCCCGGCTCTCGCGCAGCGGCCCCATGGCAGCATGGCAGACGTGGTACACCGTCCAGAGGTTGGAGTACACCTCTCGGTCCCACGTCGCGCTATCCGTCTCGGCCAGCGGCGCAATGTGGTGCAGCCCCCCGACCGCGTTCACGACGCCGTTCAACCGTCCGAACGTCTTCACCGCCGTCGCAACCACGGCCGACGCGTCCTCCGGCTTCGTGAGATCCGCACCCGTTCCGGTCACGGCGCCCACCGGTGCGAGAGCAGCTACATGCTGCTGGACCCGCGCCGGATCACGTGCCGTAATTACTACCTTCGCTCCCGCCTTGAGCAGCGCCTCCGCCACGGCAAACCCGACCTGCCCGCGACCTCCAACCCCGGTGATCAACACCACTTGGTCACGCATATCCCAACGCTCCTCGGTCACTATCGCTCTCGGTGAGCGTCCGCTCGATCCGCCAGCCTCTGCCGCCGCCTTTCGCGCGGACCCGAAGAGCAGCGCACCCCCCGAGAGCGCCACGACGCACCCCAGGAAGATGGAAGGCGGCGCCACCTGTGGAATGAGGACCAACCCCGCCACCAAGAACCCCAGGGTCGCACCCGCGCAAGCCGAGACGGCTACGGCGCGCCCTTGGTTTCCCGCGTGCGGGTTCGAGAAAGGCTGCAGGGCGAGCCCGGCGAGCAACGTGCCGGTGGCGTAGAGGGGCCAGGCCGCGAGGAGGCCCAGGCCCAGCGCACGCCCGAAGGCGGTCGTGCCGAACTCGCGCGAGATGAGCCAGCCAGCCGACAGGATCGCCGCCATCGCGTACGCCAGCAGCGCGGCGAGCCACCGCCTCCGTAGCATTCCCGTTCCGGCCGAGGCCGCTCCCGCACCCACCCATAACCCCGCCCCAAATGACGCGACGTCGACCGCCACGACCACCGACAGGGCGGACAGCAGTCCGGCCCCTACGTATAGCAACAGGGCTCCGGACGTCTCCATCCCCACGGCCACCACCATGCCCACCAGGAAAGCCGGGAGAACTGTCGCCCCCCGCAAGGCCTTTACCCTCACTCGTCCCGCCGCCGCCGCTGACGACCCTGCCCTCGTGCTGACGCAACGTCGTCGTGCCGCGTTGAAGCGGCGGCCATCTCCATCACGAAAGTGGTGCTCGTTTTCGGAACGGGAGTCATCGGCCCTGGTGCTTTGCCTGGTAACCGTGAACCCTGTAGCTTCAGGCATCGCAGTCGGTCCGAGTCCGCACAGCGACCGCTGGGAAATCTTTAGCCTCGATCGATCTCCGGAAGCCGTGAGGCAAACTGACCTCCGCCAGCTCACGATTTTCGTGATTGTAACCGCCACCACGGCTTGCGACAACGTGGGGTGGGGCGGCGTGGCGCTGAGCATCCAGCCGCCGAGCGAACGCTCGGGCGAGGCGGCCGCAGAGGCCGCTGCCGACACGACCGTACTGCCTGAGGGACCTATCCTCTACGCCGCTGCGATCGACGACGAGACAGCCACGCTCCGCCCACTCGTCGAATTGCGAGGCGACTCGCTTCACGCGCTCGAGCCAACGGGCGATCGAGTCCTGTTCAACACTCGGTTCATCGATCGTGAGTATCGTCCCGGCACCGAGTTCGTGTTGCTGTCGCACGGCACGCGTGTCGGAACCGTCGCGGTGCAGGAGGTGCTCGCTGCCGATGGCTCCTTCTGCCCGCAGGTTCCCGCAGCCCGTGGCGTGGCGGAGCTGACCGCCTCCGCCATGCGTCGCCCACCCCGCAGCGCGCCGCCGCGGCCCACGAGCTTCCTCGCCCTGCGTAAGGAGCCCCTTTCCCCTCGCCCCCACGGCGCCTACCGCGACGCCCAGATCGATGGCGCCATGCGAGCGGCCACCTTCGAGATCGCTCTCGCGGAGCTGCGCGCTCGCGGCGCGACCAGTCCGCCCGACTGGATTCGTGCGCGTGCTGACGTGACACCGCTCCCCACAACCGGAACAGCGCGCGCCTTCGCGGCGACGTACCTCTTCCGTGATAACCTCGCGCTCGAGCCTCCACCGTCCGAAGGCTATTCTCTCTTCTTCGTCGCCGAGGAAGGCCAGGCCGGGTTCACGCCCACGTACGTCTGGTTTCGCAGTTATACCAGAGCCGACAAAGCGGCTCCGAGATTCTACGACCACTTCGATCTGGACGGCGACGGAACTGACGAGATCTTGCTCGAAGTGTTCGGCGCCGAGCGCGCCTGGTTCGCCATCCTGGACCGATCAGGTGGGAGCTGGACCCTCGTGTACGAGGACGCGTGCGGAGCGGCGCTCGCCACCGATCAGTCCCCACGGGAGTAGCTTGCCGCACCTCGTAGTGCTCCCGGCCGGAAGTACGGTCACGCACCGAGACCGCCGATGCGTTCGCCTCGCAAGGCTTGCCGAGGAGGAATAGCCTTGTGCTATTGTGACGAGGCGCCACGCAGCGGGGCGGAATGCAGCGGCGGTCGAATGCGACCGTATTTCCGGCCGGGAGCACCAAAGCCACGGGTCAGGATTCGGCCCCACGCTCGCGACAAT
>JACQVC010000153.1 GCA_016209995.1 Gemmatimonadota bacterium | reverse complement strand
GATCTCGAAGAGCCGGGCCACCGCGATCGACAACGGATTGAGATACACGTCCCCGTAGGCCCGGCCGCGCCGCGTCATCGAGGTACTGCGCCACGGCCCCGGAAGTCCGTCCGATACGGCTCTTCGATGCGGCAGTGCGGGTTCCGCACCGACAACGCGTACGCGCCTCCGCCGAGCGCCGTCACCGTCCCCGTCACCGAGCTGTTGGTCCCCAGCCCGCTGTCCGGGGCGCCCACCTCCGGCAGGACGGCCCGTACGGCGCAGCCGTCGGCGATCCTGCGCCCGGTGCTCGTGCCCGCCTGCACCGTCAGCCCATTCTGCAGCCGCGCGCTCACCGAGAGATCGGGATCGTGGGCGACGTCGGGAACGATCCCGCCCGGCCTGATGCCGAGCCGATGGGCTATCGGTCGATGCGTCAGGCCGCCCAGCCGATCACCAGTTTCCTGGTCCGCACCCAGAGCGACCCGCTCGCGCTGGTGCCGTCGGTCGAGCGCGAGCTGGCCTCGGTCGACCGTGGCCTCCCGCTCGAGCGCGCCACGACGCTCCGCGAGGTCGTCGGCCAGCAGCTCGCCGGCCGCCGCCTGCCACTGCCGCAGATCGGCGCGTTCGGCGCCTACGCGCAGCTGCTGGCCTCGGTTGGGGTGTACGCGATGTTCGCCAATCTCATCGCCGCCCGCGAGCGCGAGTTCGGCGTGCGCCTGGCGCTCGGCTCGGCGCCGGGCGCGATTGCGTGGCTGGTGTTTCGCCAGGGCGCCAAGTGGTAGGCAGTCGGCCTCACCGGTGGCGTCGTCGGCGTCGTCCTGGTGGTCCGCGTGCTGCGAGATCTGCTCTACGGCGTGGCGGCATTCGATCCGATCGCGTTGAGCGTCGCCGTGTCGGTGCTGATCGCCTGCGCGGCGATCGCCATGCTGGTCCCGATGCGCCGCGCCGTTCGTCTCGACCCGGCGGCGACACTGCGCGCGCAGTAGCGCCACCGGTCAGCCATGCGTGCGGGCTCATGGCTGTTCCCGACGCACGTCATGCGCGGGCTCGTCGAAGCGGACACCGAGGAGACGCGAGTTACGGAGCTTGCCGTGGACCCGTCTCGACGAAGGCGACCTGGACGACGAGCCTCGCTCGCGCCCGCCGCGCCGCTTCCAAGGTCGCGCCGGTCGGTCCCGAGGCGTTCGTCTTCGAGCGAATCACCAGGCGCCAGCACGGCGCAGGTCACGACCGGCCTCCGCCGCATCGACCGGAGGCTCGGCCTGACGTCGCCAGCCGCCGTCTCGATCAGGACGGGCAAGCGCCGCGCCAACACGCGCCGCGAATACTGATCGAGGACCGTCGCCAAGTACCACCCTCGCCGCCCCCCAGCGCCTCGACGCGACCACCGGCGACGGCTTGGCATCCAGCGCTGGAATCGATACGAGAAGCGACGGTGTTCAACCACGCACGGCGCGCGCCGCTGCTCGAGAGGCCTGGTTGCGACGAACTGCACGCCGACATGACCCAAATGACCTCGATCGCCCCCGCCAGATGCGCTTCTTCGTTGCTCGTTGCCGCGACCGAGATCACAACGCCGGGGGCCACCCCGTGGCCGCGAGCCACGAGAAGGTCACGCAGCAGCACGATGCCCGGAGTACACCGAGAAGCCGCAAGCCGCCCGGATGAAAACTGATCCGAAGTTTTTCTTACGCTGTCCGTATAACGTCAGGCATCAGCCGCGGCGCGCGTCATCGCAGCGGCGCCGACGGCTGCATGCCATGTTTCGTTATGCGGCCTTGTCGTTACGCCGTTTTCGCGCGAACGATCAGGTCGATCTCACAGTCCAGAACCTGCAGCAGCGCCAGTAGCTGGTCGACGGATTTCCGGTAGTTGGTCTGATCGAGGAGCCGATAGAGCTGCGCCGCGGAGGTACCCAACCGGCGGATGATCTCGCGCTTCGCGAGAGGGCTCGTCGCGACCCTCTTCTGGGCTTCGATGGTCAGTCTGTAGAGTAGGAGGTCTCGCAGGTAGCCTGGATCTTGGTTGTACTCCAGCACCTGTTCCACATGAACGGTCCCGCTGCGCCCGGATTGCAGCACGTAACCAAAGGCTTCACGGCCGACGTCCTGATCCACGAAGCTTTGCCTGACCGGATCGCTGGTCGTCGGCCTCGGCTCGGCCTTGGGAAACGGGAAGACCAGTCGCTTAGTAGACGTCGTGATCTCAAAAACCTTTCGCCGGTTGTTGTGCCGGATCGTGCGGATCTTCACAGCAGACCCTCTGATTCAAGTTCGGCGATGAGTTCCAATACCCTACGCGTCGCGACGCCCTTCATGGCCTGCTTGTTGTCGAGGTCCCATTTCACGACGAGCTTGCCGTCGCGGTACACGTGCACGTGGCGTGGCGGATGATCGCTCTTCCAGGTGATGAAAATGTACCCACCGCGCCGGTATTTTCCCACGCCAGCCTTACGTTACCATGCATGGTAACGCTTGATCAACCCGGCGATTGCGATTGGGCGAGCAGCCCGCATCCGGTCCCTTTGGTCCGCATAACGAATAATGGACCCTACCCCACTCCCGGCACTTCAGGCTTCAGGCGTTTCAGGCGCGTAATCGCGAAAAGATTCGCCCAGGGAATGTGACGCCAAGCTGTTGGAAACAGCGTGATTGTAGCAGAGGAACCGGAGCGAGCGTCCGGACACATATGTGCAAGGGCCGCGGATAACCGCTCCGGG
>JACQVC010000140.1 GCA_016209995.1 Gemmatimonadota bacterium | reverse complement strand
GCGCATCACCGCCGAGCTCGGAACCATGAAGGTGTCCGAGCAGATCGACGCCTTCCACGCCCTCGGCCGCGATCCGATCGGCGTGCTGGGAGCGCCGCGCGTGCTCGCGGGCATCGTGGTTTTTCCCGTGCTCGTGGCGATCGCGAACATCGTGGGCATCTACTCGGGGATGATCGCGGCGGAGGTGTCGGTGGGGCTGGGCAGCGAGGCGTTCTGGTATGGGGCGCGCCTATTCTGGCACCGCTGGAACCTCGTCTATTCGCTGGGCAAAGGCTTGGCCTTCGGGCTGGCCATCCCGCTCATCGCGGTGCACATGGGACTGCGCACGAGCGGCGGAGCGCAGGGGGTCGGGCGCTCCACGACCCAGTCCGTCGTGTTCATGACGGTCACACTGCTCGTGCTGGATGCGCTTTTCCCGCCGCTCTTCCTGGATTAGCAGACCCCAATAGCACCTATTCCGTGACGGAACCCTGGCCGGCCGTGTCCTCCGGCGCGCCGAGGCTCTTGTCGCCGAGCCGTGGGCGCAGCGCCGGATACCCGCGCGCACCGCAGCTCGGGCAGCGCTCGGCCCGGGACCACAGAACGGCAGCGCAGGCGGCGCACTGTGCCCGTGTTCCACTTGCCGCCCGTTGGTCGGCGCCGGTCGGCGCGGCGCAAGCGGAGCAGGTGAGCGCATCGGCGTCGAGTGCGGCGCCGCAGATCGAGCAGCTTAGTGCCATTCCGCCCAGCGAGTTTGGCTAGATCTTCCGGTTACGCGGGTCCCGCGTCGAGCAGTGGCCGACGGACCGCCGTCGGTTGCCTCGGCCCCGAAGGTCGTCGTAGGTTTTTTGCCTGTCAAGCCGACTGGATCTGCGTCGGACGATTTCGTTATGAGAAGCGACGTCGGGAAGGTGGGCCGTTGCCCCGCGCGTCCGTAGCATCCCGGAGCACGAGCACGACACCGCAGACGTCTGGGCGCTTGCCGCTGAGCGCGCTCGTCGCCGGAGCTGCCATGCTGGTGATCGGCGCGGTCACGCTGTTCCTCATGGTGGCCGACGTCCAGGGCCACGGGTACCTGTACCTCTTCTTTTACTCGATCCCGGCGAACACGGCCATCTCGGTGTTTCCGCACGAGCCGGTTCTGATCTACTACGGCAGGTTCGCCGATCTGACGGCGGTGGCCGTGGTGGCGACCGCGGGTACCTTGGTGGCGGGATATCTCGATCATCGGTTGTTCGTACCGGTGCTCAACCTGGAGAGTCTGACGGCATACAAGCAGCATAGATTCTACCGCAAGGCCATTGACTACCTGATGAAGTATCCCTTCGCCACTCTGGTCGTCACGGGCTTCACACCGGTCCCTTTCTTTCCGTTCAAGTTTCTGTCGTTTTCCATGGGTTATCCGCTGGCGCATTACTTGGGGGCGCTGGTCGTCGGTCGGTTGCCGCGCTACTGGGTGCTGGCGTGGGTCGGCGCCGAGTTTGCCATCCCCAACTACATCCTCGTCGGCAGCGTGCTGGTGATCTTCGGACTGTACCTGGTCCGTGGGGTTCCTGCCCTCTGGCGCCGCTTGCGCGCGCACTCTATCGAGACGCCCGGCACGCCGTCGAGGGCCGATTCTCATCCTGCGGGAGGCGAGGAATGAACATCTCGGGGGGGCTAGCACTTCAGATGTTTTTCCGGGGGCTGCGCAATACGATCGCAGAGCGTCCCTTATCCGTGTCGTTCGAGATCACGCACGCGTGCACGGCGAACTGCTGGCATTGCAACTGGGGCGGTCCGGTCAAGGGGGAGAAGCGTCTCAAGGCGGAGGACTACGCCAGGATCTGTCGCGACCTTCGTCCGGTCGTCTCCCACCTGTCAGGCGGTGAGCCGCTGGCGCGCGGTGATATCTATGACATCGCGCGCGGCATGGCGAATCCGGGCCAGCTACCCTGGATGGTTGTAGTGACGAACGCGTCCAGCTTGAATGAGGACAAGTATTGGCGGCTGAAGGAGGCGGGGATCAACCAGTTCTCAGTCTCGCTCGACTTCCCGGACGAGCGCCACAGCGAATTCCGCCGCATCCCCGGGTTGTTCGAGAAGATGAGTCACGTGATACCGCAGCTCGCTGCCCTGGGCCACAACGACGTGCTGCTCAATGTGTGCATCACGGCGTGGAACTACCGGGCGCTGCCGCAGATGATCGAGCTGGCCGCGCGCTGGGGTACGCCCATGAACTTCTCCGTCTATACACCGCTGCGCCTGAGCGATGACCGCGGCATGCCCGTGCCCGGGCTCCTCGACGACGTGCGTCGAGTCTTCGAGCGGGTTATCGCGATGAAGCGCGCCGGCTGGCCGGTTTACACCTCGGAACGGGTCATGTGGAAGTTCTTCCGCTTCTTCACGGAGCGCGGGATCCCGGGATGCCAGGCAGGTCGCCGGTTCCTCGTCATTGCTCCGGATGGGCGGCTGACGCCCTGCGCGATGGTGATGGCCTATCACGACACGCAGCGCGCGATGCTCCGCGAGTTCACGAAGCACAATACGTGCGACTTGTGCTACATCTCGACGCGGGCGAACACGGAGAAGACGGCGCGCGACTTCATAGCGGACAACCTGGACCTGCTGCTGGGCTCGGTCCTGCCGTGGCGCAAGCGCAAGAAGATCGACCTGACCGCGCTGCGAGGGGATGGGCAAGTCGAGGACGGTAAGCCTACGGGCGCGGAGCCGGCCGAGTCGCCGTGGCTGGAGGGCGAGGACGCGGGATCGCCGGATGGCGGCGAGGGCGAGGCGGCTGGCTCGGCTGGCCGGCGCACGCGGCTACCGACCGTCGGGCCGGCGTCACGTCCGGGCGACCTCACTACGTAGTGCTCTAAGGCAAAGCATCAGCCGTCTTTCGCGAGCCGATCCCGCACGCGCGCGAGCGTCCACTGCGCCACGATGGGCGGGGGCCACTGGCCGCTCCGCGCCAGCCCGAGGATCCGCGAGGCTTCCGCGCTTGCGTGCTCGCCCGTCGCCGCATCGACCCAGCCCTGTGCCCGGGCTTCCTCGAGCTGATCTTCGTCGAGGAGCGTCACCTCGCCGGCAGCATCCAGCCACACGTCCAGAAACAGGTCCGTGGTCGTCCAGCCGCCGGTCTCGTCGAACGTGGGAGGCGTGAGAACGTTGGTGTAGAAACCGGTGAACGTTCCGTCCGTGAGGTGAAAGCGTCCGACGTCGTACCACGCGCCCGGGAATGTGAACCAGATAATGTCCGCGCCCGGCTCGCAGATCGTGCGGCCGTGTACGCGGATCGGCGCCAAATCCACGCGTTCGGAGAGCGTGACTTTCACGTCGGCGGCATCGAGTAGAATCTTCTGGACGAAGATGTCTTCCCGGTCGGGCGGTCGCCGGTAGCGAATGCGGACGGTGCGGGTCACCCCTTCGCTGACCTTCGCTCCGCTACGGTTCACCGGCTCGACGAAAACGTTCATGATGCCACCGCACACGGCCGGGCTCCAGGAATAGAGGTCCTCGGTGAGGTCGACGCGGACCGTCTCCGCTTGGCCCGTGGCGATGACGCGGCGGGCCGCTTCGATGACCTCCCCTTCGCCGCACCCGCCGCCGACCGTGCCCACCAGGCCGTGGTCCGGATCGATGAGCATCTTCGTGCCGACCTCTCGTGGAGTCGAGCCGCGAGCGCTTATGACCGTGGCCAGCGCACAGCGCCGTCCCTGGCGAGCCGCCTCGACGAGCGCGGCGTAGATCTGTCTATCTTCGTTTCTCTGCATCGCTCTGTAGAAAGCGTTCGATGATGCGAGCCTCGTCGCGCAGGGGGCGCCCGCTGCCCCCGCGCTCGGCCAGGATGATCTCGGCCGCGACGGCCACGGCGATCTCCGCCGGGGTCTCTGCGCCGATGTGCAAGCCGAGCGGCGCCCAGACG
>JACQVC010000139.1 GCA_016209995.1 Gemmatimonadota bacterium | reverse complement strand
GTGCAGATCCGGGTGCGGCAACCGCTGCGCCACATGATCGCGGTCGTGCCCGGCAAGATCGCCATCGACAGCCAGCTGCTCGACCTGCTTCGCGATGAGCTGAACGTGAAGACCGTGGAGTTCCGCGAGTCCGCCGCTGGACTCGTCCATCTGACGGCCCGCCCGAACTTCGCCGCGTTGGGTCCGAGGTTCCAGGCTCGAACCGAAGCGGTGGCTCGGGCCATTCGTGCGCTGCCGGCGGACCGGCTCGCCGCCTGCAAGCGCGGCGACGCGGTGGCCGTGGTCGTCGACGGCCAGGAGCTCGACCTGGAGCCCGGCGACCTGGAGGTGCTCGAAGAGGCGCTGGAGGGGCGCGTCGTGAAGAGCGAGGGCGGCTTCACGGTCGCGCTCGACCCGACCGTGGACCAGGCCCTGCGTGAGGAGGGCCTGGCCCGTGAGCTCGTGAACCGGATTCAGCGCCTGCGCCGCGAAGCCGGGTTCGAGATTACCGACCGCATCCGGCTGGCCATCGTGGGTCCGGCCGAGGTCGTGCAGGCCGCGCTCCGCTTCCGCGAGTTCATTGCGGGCGAGACGTTGGCCGCTGATTTCCAGACGGGCTCCGACGGCGAGGAAGCCGGTGCGGTTGAGACCGCCACGAGCGCTGGAGAAGGAGCGGCCCCCGCGGGGTACGACAAGGTGAGCACGGTCGACCTCGATGGCTTGCGTGCGAAGATCGCCGTTGCCGTACACGGTAGGGCGTCATGACGCGGTGACAGCGTCAACACCGCAGCTTTTCAAGTGTAGCAATGATTTCGTAAGGACCCTGAGGGATTGTCGATCTGAAACGCATACCAACACCAGGCTGAGATAGATCATGGCGACCAAAGGCCGCGAGCTGGAGCTGGGCGGGATCTCGTTGAGCGCGATGTCGTGGGGACGCCTGCGCATCATGGGCGCCGTCGTGGCCACTGTGCTCGTCACCGACGTGATCACGAAGCTCATCGTCCAGAACACGTTCGCGCTGGGCCAGTCCATCCCCGTGATCGGCGACTTCTTCCGCCTTACGTTCATCATGAACCCCGGCGCGGCGTTTGGCATCCATCTCGGGCCATACTCACGACCCGTGTTCACGGTGCTGGCGCTCGTGGCCGTTGCCGTTCTGGGCGCCATGTACCTCTCCACGCCGCCCCACGACCGCCTGCGCCTGTATTCGATCTCGGCCATCTGCGGAGGTGCCCTCGGCAATCTGATCGACCGGATCCGTTCGCCTCGCGGCGTCGTCGATTTCCTGGACTTCGGGATCGGCGAGCTGCGCTGGCCCATCTTCAACGCGGCAGACATTGCCGTCTCCACCGGCGCCGTGCTCCTGGCCGTTTCGCTCTGGCTGGAAGAGCGCGTGAATGGCGGAGGCTAGGCAGGCTGGGGCGGCTGGGGGGCCTGGAGAGGCTGGGGGATCCCGCGTCGAGACGATCGAGGTTCACGAGTCCACAGGCGAACGGCTCGACGTATACCTGGCGCAGCGGCTCGCCCTCTCACGCAGCCGCGTAGTCGGCTTGATCGACCAGGGCCGTGTCACGGTGGACGGCAGCGTGCCCCGCAAGTCCGACTCCGTGCAGCAGGGACAGCGCATATCGGTCACGGTGCCGCCGCCGGAGCCGGCCAGCGCCCTTCCCGAGCCGATTCCCCTGGACATCCGCTACGAAGACGATGCCCTGCTGGTCGTCAACAAACCGGCCGGTATGGTCGTCCATCCGGCGCCGGGCCATTACGCCGGCACCCTCGTCAACGCGTTGCTCCATGCGGTCCGCGACCTCTCCGGGATCGGCGGCGTGCTGCGTCCGGGCATTGTCCACCGGCTGGACCGCGACACCTCCGGCCTGCTGCTGGTCGCCAAGTCAGACGCCGCTCACCAGGCGCTGACGGAGTCGCTGCGTGCCCGCCGCATCCGGCGCCGCTACGTCGCGGCCACGTGGGGACACCTCGCGCAGTCGCCGCTGACCATCGACGCGCCCATTGGACGTCACGTACGTGACCGGAAGCGCATGGCGGTGATGACAGCGGGACGCCGCTCCGTCACGCGCGTTCGCGTGCGCGAGCGCTTCGTGGCCGCCGAGCTTCTCGACATCATCCTGGAGACCGGGCGCACTCACCAGATCCGCGTGCACCTCGCCCATATCGGCCACCCCGTCGTGGGCGATACGCTCTACGGAGCCGGCTGGAGCCGCGGGATGAGCGGTGCGGGCCAGACGTGGGCGTCCGCGTTCGCGCGTCGGGTGCCCCGGCAGTTCTTGCACGCGTGGGAACTCGTGTTTCCTCACCCCGTGACCGGCGAAACCATGCGATGCCGCGCGCCCCTGCCCGACGACCTTGCCGCCGCGCTCGCCTGGGCACGCGGCCAGACGCCGTAGGGGATCAGCGGGTCAGCGGGTCAGAGAATCAGCGGATCAGCGGGTCAGTCCGTCCCGCACCTGCACCCCGGGGTAGCCATCCGGTACTGACCCGCTGACGGCTGACCCGCTGAGGAGGGGCAGGGCAGGGTTGGGGGGCCGTGCAGCGAACTTTCTCGTGCGGTCGCGGTTGCGTAGCTTACACATAGGGGAATTATGGGGGAACCTGCTGTGGACCGGAGCGCGGTCGACCGAAGCTCGGCGTCCGAGCCTTCGCAGTACCTTCTTTTGCGAGCCGGCGACCGCTTCTTCGCCGTTGCGATTCTCGACGTGCGAGAAGTGCTGCCACCGCAAGAGTATGTGCGGTTGCCCGGGGCTCACCCCGCGGTGTGCGGCCTGGTCAGCGTCCGAAGTCGTGTGCTCACGGTTCTGGATCTAGGGGCAGCGCTGGGGCTGGGACGCAGCTCTTCATCGCCGGGGCACCGGGTCGTGGTGTTGGAAAAAGATGGGCGCGCGGTGGGGTT
>JACQVC010000138.1 GCA_016209995.1 Gemmatimonadota bacterium | reverse complement strand
CCTATAGCACTAATACTACCCCCAAAACAGTCGCTGGGTCGCCGGTCTTCCCTCTGGAACGGACGTCGGTCAGCGCTCACAGCACGCAGAGGCCGCTCCAGCCGCACTTCTGGCAGGAGCGCCGCTGGAGATCCCAGCGCAGCACCGTCGCGAGGAACCGGTCGCGGCGCCTGCGGCGCAGCCGCTTGGTTTCACCCTGGCACGCAGGGCACGCCGTCCCCCTGACGATCTGGCGGCGCAATAGGCGCGCCCAGGCCGAGATCGCCAGACTTCCAGAGGCGAGGCCCGCGATGACAAACCCCAGGACCAGGCGGACGGTGCGGGAGCCCTCCTGCACTCCCTCCTCCGGGACGGCGAGCTTCTGTGCGACGGCGATGACCGTGCGCGAGACGCCGCCGACGGCGATCTCCAGGCCCGAGAGGAGTACGATGATCAGCAGGAATTCACGCCAGTACCTCACTCGTCCTCCCCAAAACCCGTCACAAACTCCGTCACAAGACCCGTCATAGGTATGGTCCGGCCCGGGGTAATAGATCGCGATGCCCTCGGCA
Source organism: Gemmatimonadota bacterium (assembly GCA_016209995.1). Classification (GTDB taxonomy): domain Bacteria; phylum Gemmatimonadota; class Gemmatimonadetes; order Longimicrobiales; family Gaopeijiaceae; genus JACQVC01. The sequence continues at coordinate 6,941 of JACQVC010000138.1, read as the reverse complement.
ACGATCCCCTGCCCGCCGCTCGCCATGAGCGCGGCCTCCGACTCGGTGGTCGTGCGGACGCGCTCCAGGATCACCGCGTCCGCCCCCACCGCCGCCCCCTCGCCGCGCAGCAGCCGGGTCAGCTCGGCGACCGGCGTGCCCAGCGATGCCACGGCACGGACGCGACCTATGGTCCGATAGCCCTCGTCCGGCTCCTGACCCACCTCGGGATCGATTAACCGGACCTGCTCCGGCCCGGACTTCGGCGCGGGCGGCGGGACCGACGCGCAGCCGGCCAGGGATCCTGCCACCAGCAGGATACCGATGCCTATCCTCATCGAGTGGTCCCCCTTGTCGACGTGAGGGCCCGAAAGCGCTGTAGCTGATGGACACGGAGGGCTAGGGTCCCGCTGTCGGGCCCGAGAGCCGCTGACCGTGGAGTGCGGTCACGAGCCGAGCGGCAAGGGGAATAGCCCCATAAAGATAGCCAGTCATCCGGGGGTCGCCAACCGGGACCGTCCGCTGTGATTGTAAGAAATCAGGCAGGGCTAAAGAGACGGTCGTGGAGCCGCAACCGACAGCCGCCGTACGGGGCGAACGCGCCTCCTGAATGAGCACGTCGGCAGCCTCATTCACGCTACGGCCACAAAATCCTGCAGTTCGACGAAACCTGCCGCTGTCAGCGCCGCTCGGACCTCGTCGCGGGCCCCTGGCTGGGCCACGGCGGCCAGGACAAGGGCGCCGCGGTAGCGCCCCACGCCGCTCGGCGACAGAACCGGCGCGCCATGGATCGTCTGGCCGATCTTCCGCGGATCCAGATCCACGAAGGCCCGGACCCGCGCGCCCGTTTCGGCCAGCACGCGGGCAAACGCCTTTCCCGTGGGACCCGCGCCCCAGACCACCGCCCCGTCTTTGGCCTTCAGCAGCGTACGCGTCAGATAGTGGACCTTGCAGCGGCGGAAAGCAGCGGCCGAATACGATGGATGGAATCGGGAGAGGCGGTCGGGCCGGTCGCGCCAGCGCAGCAGAGACGCGTTCACCTTGGCGAAGCGCACGCCGTGCTCCCAGAGCCTGAGCACCAGGTCGTAGTCCTCCGGCCACCCGCGATCCACGTAGCCGCCCACCGCAGCCAGACACGCCCCCCGCAGGAGCAACGTCGGGTGAGCGATCGGACACTCGACGAAGAGGTCGCGCTCGATGGCTGCCGCGTCGACCAGACCGTTGAGCCACTGCTCGTACCGGCGCGCACCGGCCTTGAGTGACCGGCGAGGAAAGTATCGGACCAGGGTTCCGCACGCGCCCAGCCCGGGCTCATTCTCGAGCAGCGCGAACTGCGAGGCCAGCCGCGCGGGTTCAGCGAGGTCGTCCGCGTCCATGCGGGCCAGGTAGGGTGCGCGAGCAAGCGCTCGCGCGTGCTCGAGCGCGGGCACCACACCGAGGCGCTCTTGCCGCACGACCCGTAGCCGTGGATCCCCGGCCACGTTCTCGGCCAGGATCTTCGGCGTGTCGTCGCGCGAGCCGTCATCGACCGCGATGATCTCGAAGTCGGCGAACGTTTGCCGGAACAAGGAGTCGAGCGCGTCCTGAAGGAAGGGAGCTCCGTCGCGGACGGGGAGCAGGACCGAGATCGCGGGATGAGAGTGCGTCGGCATCTAGCTTAAGTAACACCGCCAGCTTTCGCGGGCCACATGCTCGGAGGGAGGCCGTGCTCTATTTCCGCTTATTCGTCGCGGAGCAGTCGGTCACGCGAGCCTCCCTCGCCAGAATGCCATCACCCGCCACCTACTAGCCGTCCATTCTGAAGATCGCTCATAATTCATACGTTCGTATGATACAGGGAAGCGACGTATGGGGCAGGAGTCAGGTCGTGAGCGCCGCGGACGCGCTGATTCACGCAGAGCCTGCGCCCTTCGCGGAGCGGGGCTAGCTGCCGCCCTCCAGCACCCGCCACGGTCCAATCACACGCTTCACGACATAGGTGTTCCGGATGCTCTCGATGAACCGAGGATCCCAACGCTCCGCGTCCACTCCTCGAACCTCGTCGCTCGGGTCGAACGAGAGGATGACCTTGGGGTAGCGACCGGCCCGTAGCTCGTCGACGAGTGGCGCGGGGTCCCACACGCCCTGGCGGGCGAGGCTCGACATGATGAACGGGTGCAGGGCGGGCCGCCCACCACAGGCGCGGACGAGGCCGGGCGAGGTGGCTGGGGTGAGCGCCGGTGCGGGCGCCACCTCCGCGCAAAGGTCGGGAAGCAGTGCGGCCGTGTTTCGCACCGTGGTGAGATGGTAGCCCAGGATGGCGGCAATGCCCAGCGCGCCGCCGACCGCCTGGAGCGCGAGGACTGGCAGCGCCCACCCGGGTCGGCCGGGCGCTGCTGTGGGCCGCCGCAGATAGCCCGCCACCCACGGCCCGATCCACAGCAATGTCGCCACGTGCCAGTCGAGAAAATACGGGTACCCGGATCCGACCCGGATAGCCGAGAGGCTCCACAGGCCGCTGGCCACGAAATACCACCAGCGTGGGTCCGAGCGGTCCGCGCCGCGTCGCGTGCCGAGCCAGAGGCCCAGGCTGGCAAAACCCGCCCACGGTAGCGCATGCGACGCGAGCTGCTTCGCCAGGTTCGTCAGGGAGTATATGCCCACGCTGTAGGTGAGCATGTGCCGCCAGGCCTCGGGGCCGAAAGCCGCGAGGATCGCGGCCGAACCCACAGCCCCGGTGAGCGCGTAGGCGCCGGTCACCTGTGCCGCGGACGAACGACGGCAGCGCCACGCCCATATCAGGCCCGCCAGGCTGATGGGCACCTGGCTTTGCTTCACCAGACAGCCGAGCGCGAGCAGCACGCCGCAGAGGGCCGCTGCACGCGGGCTATCCCCGCGGCCGGCACCGGAGAGGCGGTCCAGCGCCACGAACCCGGCGGCCGTCAGCGCCACGGCCAGGGTCTCGAGGTGGAATTGCCCGGCGGCGTACAGCGCGGGGAACGACGTGCCCAGAAGCGCGGTCAGCGCGGCAGCCTCGCGCGGCGTCGCGCCACGCGTGCGAAAGTCGCGCAACAGAACGCAGGCCAGCAGCAGGATGGCCACGCCGTTCAGCACGCGCCCCGCGGCCAGGGGTGGGATACCCAACCCGGCGAGCAGAGCGACAAGCGCCACAAACGTGGGCGGGTAGTTGAGTACGCGGTAAGGCGCAGTGTCCAGGCGCGGATACAGAATCCCGGACTCCCCCCACGACATCAGGTGGTCCAGCAGCTCTCCGGCCGTGTACTCCGGATCCAGCGGAGTGAGCCAGAGACCGCCTGACCAGGCCACGAAGACGGCGACGGTCCATGCGACGAAACCGGTGGCGACCCACCGGATCATGCGAGGTTGGCCGGAGGTGCGCAGAGAAGGTATCATCGAGTGCCGAGTGACATGCCGAACGCGCTGGAGAGGCCAAAGCTACGGACCGCACGGGTTTGCACACAACTCTGACGGGGTTGCTGGCCGTCGCCGAGCGGCACCCTGCCTTCCGCTTCTTCGCCGCAGCGTGACCTCGCCCCCGCCAACTCACCAGCGCCCTCACACGCTGAGGCAGCTGGGTGACGCCGCGACCCGGCTCGCGTTCGGGGCCTTCGCCGCAGCCGGCGCCACGGCGCAGTCGCTCGCGCTGCGAGCATTCTTCGAGTGGAAGTATCTGCGGCCCGACCCCTGGCGCTACGAGAGCGCGGAGTACGAGGAGCACAAACGGGAGGGCACGCTCGCGCTGGTCCCCGCGCGTCGCTTCCGGCGAGTGCTCGAGATCGGCTGCTCGGAGGGCATGTTCTCAGCGCGGTTGCTGGCGGCTCGGCAGGTCGCTGAGTTCGTGGGAGTCGATGTGGCGGCACGGGCGGTGGCTCGGGCGCGCCGGCGCTGCGCGCGTTACGCGGCCGCCCGGTTCGAGCGTACGGACGTGCTACAGGCTCCCCCCGCCGGGCCGTTCGACCTCATCTTCGCGGCCGAGATCCTCTACTACCTGGGCCGCTCGACGGCCCGCCTCGCGGACGTGGTGTCCACGATCCTCGCGGCCAACGGGCTCGTAGTCCTCGTGCACCCGTGGCCCGAAGCCGAACGCCTGCACGAGCGCTTCGCGACCGGCGCTCGCCTGAGTCGCGTGGACCAGCGAGTCGACCTGCACCCGCTGCGGCCGTTCTGCGTGACCATCCTGGCCGCGGGCGGCGGTTCGACGTAGGAAGCCTGCCGTATATTGGGCTGGACGCACGTCGATACTCGGACAGGTTCCTAGCCTACCGCTGAAGCCGTACCCACCCGTCCGAGCACGTCGCGCAGACAGCGGCCCGTCACGCTCTCCGGCACGGCCGCGACGTCCTCCGGCCGGCCCATGGCGACCACTCGCCCACCGGCATCCCCGGCGCCCGGTCCCAGGTCGATGACCCAGTCCGCCGACTTGATCACGTCCAGATTGTGCTCGATGACCAGCACCGTGTTGCCGAGGTCGAGAAGCCGGGCCAGCACCTTGAGCAGCTTGCGCACGTCGTCCGCCGCCAGCCCGGTGGTCGGCTCGTCGAGCAGGTACAGCTTGCGGCCCGGCCGCCGGCCGCCCTCGACCAGCTCGCGCGCGATCTTCAGCCGCTGCGCCTCGCCGCCCGACAGCGTCGGCGCCGGCTGCCCGAGTCGCAGATAGCCGAGCCCCACCTGCTGGAGCTGCCACAGCATCTGACCCAGACGATCGTGACGGATGAAGAAGCGCATCGCCTCGTCCGCCGTGAGGTCCAGCACCTGGCGGACGTTGAGCCCCTTGATCGAGACCTCGAGCGTCTCCGGCTTGAACCGCGCACCGCCGCACACGTCGCACGGCACGAACACGTCTGCCATAAAAATCATCTCGACTTCCACGGCGCCCGCGCCCTTGCACGCCTCGCAGCGCCCGCCATCCACGTTGAACGAGAAGCGGCTCGCCTTGTAGCCTCGCTTGCGGGCCGTCGGCTGCTCCGCGAAGATGCGACGCACCTCGTCCCACGCACCGATGTAGGTCGCGGGGTTCGAGCGCGGCGTGCGGCCGATGGGCGACTGGTCCACCAGCACGACGCCCTCGAGCCTAGCGGCCCCATCAAGCTTCCTGTATGCACCGACCGCCTCACCGAGATGAAGCTTCGCGGTCACGTCCTCGCCCGTGGCGCGCTTCAGCGCGTGGTAGAGCACATCGTGCACGAGCGTGGACTTGCCCGAGCCGGAGACACCGGTCACGACCGTGAGCGCGGCCAGCGGGATCTCGACGTCCACGCCCCGCAGGTTGTGGAGCCGCGCTCCTTCCAGGACCACGCGTCCACGGTTCACGGGACGACGCTCGGTTACGGGAATCCCCTCCCGCCCCGAGAAGTAGCGTCCCGTGATCGTGTCCGCGCGCTCGAGCTCGGAGGGCGAACCCTGGAAGACCACCTGACCACCGTGCTCGCCGGAGCCCGGGCCCAGTTCGACGATGTGGTCCGCCTCGCGCAGCGACATCATGTCGTGCTCGACGACCAGCACGGAGCTCCCCGCCTCGACCAGGCGGTGCAGGAGCTGCAGCATCGCCCTCGTGTCGCGGGGGTGCAGACCGACGGTCGGCTCGTCCAGCACATAGAGCGTATCCACCAGGCCCGCGCCCAGCGCGTTCGCGAGATTGATGCGCTGCGCCTCGCCACCCGATAGCGTGCGCGTCTGGCGGGACAGCGTCAGGTAGCCGAGCCCTATGTCCACGAGGAAGGCGAGACGAGCCTCGATCTCGCGCAGGATCGTCGCGGCGATGAGTCGCTCCCACTCGGGCAGATCGAGGTCCGTGAACCAGCGCTGCAGCGCCTCGAGCGGCAACTCGCTCACGTACGCGATTGTGCGACCTGCGACCTTCACGTTGCAGGCCTCGGCACGCAACCGCCCGCCCGAGCACGTGGGGCAGACCACGGGCCGCTGGTACTGCCGCAGGAACACGCGGATGTACTGCTTGTAACGCTTCCTCTCTCGTGACTTGAGGAAGGGGATGACCCCGCGAAAGCCTTTGGTCCCGTGCAGTACCGCGGCGCGAAACCTTTCGGGCAGATCCTTCCACGGAGCATCGACCGATACGCCCTGCTCGTTCGCGAAACGCCGCAGCCGCTCGCGCTCGCGTGTGTAGCGCGGCTTCGTCCACGGGTCGATCGCACCGTGCGCGAGCGTGCGCTGCGGATCCGGCACGATCAGATCGAGATCGTACTCCAGCGTGGCGCCGAAGCCGGTGCACGTCGGGCAGGAGCCGTACGGGTTGTTGAACGAGAAGAGCTGGGGCCGCGGGTCGGCGAACTCGACCTCCGCATGCTCCGGACAACGGAAGCGCTCGGTGAACTGCAGGCGATCCACGACCCGTAGGCGCGTGTTCTCAAGCCTCTCGGCCGCAGAGTCGCCCTTCGCCGCCCGCGTGGAGGTCACCAGCACCACCGCCTCACCCTCCCCTTCCACGAACGCGGTGCCCAGTGAATCGGCCAGCCGATCGCGCTCGTCCGGACGCACGATCAGGCGGTCCACGGCCACGAGCACTTCTGCGCAGCTCGCCAGATTCACACCCAGCTTGCGGGCGTTCTCGGCGCCCGGCGCGCCCAGGTCCACTTCCTTCCCATCCGCGAGCACGCGCACGAAACCCAGCGCGCGCAGGCTCTCGACCAGGCGAGTGTGGCTCACCTTCGCGGCACGGCGAGGCGCGAATGCGACGATGATGCGCGTCCCCGGCTCCAGCTCGAGCACGCGATCCACGGCCGTGGTTGGCGAGTCCGGACGGATCCAGCGCCCGCACTGCGGACAGTACGTGCGCCCGACCCTTGCCCACAGCAGTCGCAGGTAGTCGTAGACCTCAGTCGCTGTCCCAACGGTCGACCGGCTCGTCTTGACCGGATTCTTCTGCTCGATCGCGACGGCTGGGCTCACGCCCTCGATCCGGTCGACGTTGGGCTTCTCCATGCGCTCGAGGAACTGCTTCGCGT
>JACQVC010000162.1 GCA_016209995.1 Gemmatimonadota bacterium | reverse complement strand
GCCAGGCGGCCGCGAGCTGCTGGCGCGCGGCGTTCGCTTCCGCCGTCTTGTTCTGCGCGGCAAGCGCCTGCGCCAGGCCGAACAGCGACCAACCGTTCTCGCGATAGATCTCGAGATCTTCGCGGTACACGCGCTCCGCGTCGGCGGCGCGACCGGCGGCCAGCAGCACGGCGCCGAGGTTGTGCCGCGCGGGAATGCTCCAGGTGGGCGGCTCGTCGTACGTGAGGGCGTTCTCCTTCTGCACGGCGCTGCGCAGCAGGCGTATGGCCGAGTTCCAATCCTGGCGGGCGGCCGCGATTTCGCCGCTCACGACCTCATCCGCGATGGCCAGAAGGTCCGCCGGCGCGTTGAGTCCCCAGATCCTCAGTGCGCCGATGCCTGCATCCGCACGAGCCGTGCGCAGCCCCTGCAGCTCGGTGTTCGCCTCGTCGAGCCGTCCTCTATTCACCAGCGCCAAAGCCCGCGCGTAGTGCCACGTGCCCTGCACGTACGGTAGGTCTGCGGGAGGAGAGGGTGCGGCGAGGATGTCATCCCAGCGGCCGAAGCGGACCATCGCATACAGGGGATAGACGCGGTAGTGCTGAAGAGCGGCCAGATCCGGGACGCGCATCAGCGCGGTGTCCACGGCCACGGCGGTACTGCCCGCGGCCGCGAGCGCCTGGGCGCTCATGCCGGCCATGCTGGCAGCGAAGGACAGGAAATGATAGTTGTGCGGATAGTAACCCAGCCGGTACACGCCGTCCGGCGTCAGATCGGCGAGGATCGCTTCGTCGGCGTGCGTGGCGTGGATGTTGCGCTCGACCGCGTCCGCGTAGCGGCCTACGCGAATGTAGATGTGCGCCGGCATGTGTACGATGTGACCGGCCGCCGGCATCAGATCGGCCAGCCGTTCCGCGCACGCGACGGCTCTGTCCGGCTGCGTCTTCTCCACCGCGTGGATGTACAGATGACAGGCGCCGGGATGGTTCGGGCTGCGCGCCAGCACGCGCTCGAGCGCGGCAATGGCCTGCTCGCCATTGGGCTTCGGCGTCGTCGCATCGACCCAGTAGTCCCACGGGCTCAGGTTCATCAGCGCATCCGCGTACAGCACGGCGACGTCATCGTCATCCGGATGCGCCCGCATCACCTCGCCGGTGGCCTGCGCCCACGCGCTGTCCAGCGCGGCGCGGTTCGCACCCGGCATGGCCGAGTAGCGCCGGGCGAGGGCAGCGATCAGCGCCCGCTCGCTGCCGCTGGCTGCGGCGCCCAGCTCGCTGGCCCTCGTAATCGCGGCGTGCGCGGTTACCCCACTCGCCGAATCCATCGCGGCGTTGATGTTGGGGCCCAGCGCGAAGGCTTCGCCCCAGAAGCACAGCGCGCAGCTCGGGTCGAGCCGCTGCGCCTCACGGAACGAGCGCACGGCCTCCGCGTGGTTGAAGGCGTAGGTCAGACGCAGTCCCTGATCGAAGTACCGTTGCGCGTCCGGCGCGCTCGTGGTGACGGGATGCGTGAGATTACCCAGGCCGTCGTAAAGGGCGATGGGCGCTGCGGCCGAGGCGGCACCGCCCTCGGGGGTTTCCTGTCCGCACCCAACCGCGATCAGACAGACGCCAAGCAGAACCGACAGTCGTTGCATGTAGCCTCCTCTCATGGTGTTGGAGCCGAACAACGTAGCCAGGCATGCACACTTAGAGAAGAGCGGGAGAGTGCGGGGGGGTCCCGGAGAATCCGGTTGCCTCGGTTCGTCCGCTCGCTATACATTCCGCGCCGTGCCCACCCACTTTGCCGAAGCCGTCATCCGCAAGGTCTCGAGGCGGCTGATCCCCTTTCTCTTCCTCCTCTACATTTTCGCCTATCTCGATCGCATCAATATCGGATTCGCCGCGCTTTCCATGAACCGTGAGCTCGGCCTGACCGCAACGATGTTCGGCGCGGCCAATACCATCTTCTATGTAGGCTACTTCCTCTTCGAGATCCCGAGCAACCTGATGCTGGCGCGCTATGGCGCGCGGATCTGGATCCCTCGGATCATGATTACCTGGGGAATCGCCTCGACGGCTACCCTTCTCGCCACCAGTCCCACGAGCCTGTACCTGGTTCGCCTGTTCGTCGGCATTGCCGAGGCGGGCTTCGTCCCTGGCATCCTTCTCTACCTCACGTATTGGTTCCCGCAATCCCACCGAGCTCGCGCGAACGCGGTCTTCATGGTGGCCCAGCCGGTCACCATCGCCTTCGGCGCCGCGATCTCCGGCCTGATTCTGCAGGCCGGGGATGGGCTTCTAGGGATGTCCGGATGGAGGTGGCTGTTCCTGATCGAGGGGCTCCCATCGATCTTCCTCGGCATCGTGGCCGCGTTCTATCTCACCTCACGTCCTAAGGACGCGACGTGGCTCAGCGACGAGGAGAAGGCCGCGCTCGAGCGAAATCTCGCGGGCGGAGAAATGGCGCCAACGCGTAGGAGCTCGTGGCGCGAGCTGGTGGGGCGGAACGTGATTCTGCTTTCGCTGGCCTACTTTGGCCTGACGATGACCCTGAACACCAACGCCACCTGGACGCCCCAGATCGTTCGCGAGGCCCTCGCGGGTCAAAGCCTCACTCTCGTCGGCGTCGCCGTGGCGGTGCCCGCTCTCTTGACCGCGATCGCCATGCCGCTCTGGAGCGCCCATTCCGATCGCAGCAACGAGCGCTCGTGGCATATCGTGCTTCCCATGGCGCTCGCGGCCGCGGGCTGGCTCGTCGTCGCTCTTGCCGGCGTTCCCGCCGCGCGTCTCGCCGACCTGGTCGCCGTGTCCATCGGCGCCTTCGCGGCGATGGCCGTCTTCTGGACGGTTCCGCCGCTCGTCCTTTCCGCGGCGGCGCGGCCGGCGGGGATCGCGCTCGTCAGCTCCTGCGGCATCCTCGCGTCCGCGACCAGCCCGCTACTGGTGGGGATGCTGCGGGACCGGACCGACAGTTTCGCCGCGAGTCTGATCTTCGTGGTCGTCGTCCTTACCACCGCCGCGGCGTTGGTTCTCCTGGTTCCGGCGCGCGTCTCCGCGGCATCTCGAGTGCAGGCCGCCTAGCTTCAGCCGTCGCCGCAGCGATCGCGCCGCCCGGAGCCCCGGGTCTTCGTCCATTCTACGCGGCGCGGCCGCGGGCCCGAGCCAGCGTGTGCTGAGCCACAGGCTTCCGAAACCCCCTGGCGGTACCAGCCGTAGGGAGGCCGATGCGTTCGGCCACTCGGTCGCCGACGTCTTCGCCCACCCTGCAAGGATCCGGTTCGCATGGGAACGCTCTGGAACGATCTTCGTCTCGCTGCCAGGACCGTCGCGAAGCATCCCAGCTCGGCGATCATCACCAGCGTAACGCTGGCGCTGGGCATCGGCCTCTGCACGACTTCGTTCAGTCTCGTCTACGGCGTCTTCTTCCGCGGCCTCGGGGTGCCGGAAGCCGATCGTCTCACGCTCATCTATCGCAGGAACCCCTCCCAGGACGTCCAGTCCATGGCGGTGACGCAGCACGACTTCTACGACTGGCGCGAGCAGCAGACGTCGTTCGAGGGTCTGGCCGCGTTCCGAAGCGGCACCGCCAACATCAGCGGCACGGAGGGCCCCGAGCGCTACAACGGCGCCTGGGTGTCCGCGAACGCGTTCGCACTCCTGCGCGAACGAGCCGTGCTGGGAAGCACGTTCCGCGAGGGTGACGATGCGGCGGGCGCCCCCCTGACGGTCGTGCTCGGGCACGACGTATGGGACAGCCGCTACGAATCCGACCCGGGAATCGTCGGCCGTTCCATCACGGTGAACGGTGAGGCGGCCACCATTCTCGGCGTCATGCGAGACGGGTTCATGTTTCCGCAGGACCAGGCCCTGTGGATTGCCCAGCGGGATGAGCGTGCTACAGCGCCCGACCGGGAACGCTCGCGCACGCTCAGCGTCTTCGGCCGGCTGAAACCGGGCGTATCGCTGGATCAGGCCGAACGCGAGATGGCCCTGATTGCCGACCGTCTGGCGCGAGAGTACCCGAAGTCGAACGAAGGCGTGACGACGGCGTTTCGCACCTTCATCGAGGACGACACCGGACCGGAGCTGGTAGCCGTGTTCGGCGCGATGCAGGTCGCCACGATCTTCGTGCTCCTGATCGCGTGCGCAAACGTCGCGAATCTGCTGCTGGCCCGTGCGACGCTGCGCACCAAGGAGTCTGCCGTGCGCACCGCGCTGGGCGCCTCGCCGTTCCGAGTGGTGCTGCCGTTTTTCGCCGAGACAGTCGTGCTCGCCACGAGCGGCGCCCTGCTCGGAACGGGCATTGCCTACGTCGGTATCCGCCTGTTCGATGGCGCCACCCAGGGAGTGGGGAAGCCGTATTACATGGAGTTTGCGCTCGACGTGCCGGTGCTGGTCTTTGTACTGGGCGTCACGCTGTTGACGGCGCTGGTGGCCGGAGCGGCGCCGGCGTTCCAGGCGCTCAAGACGGACGTGAACGAAACGCTCAAGGATGAGACGCGGGGAAGCTCGAGCGTACGCGGAAGCCGCGTGACCCGTGTGCTCGTCACCGCCGAGATCGCGTTATCGTGTGCCCTGCTGGTCGGCGCCGGTCTCATGGTGAAGAGCATCGTCAGGCTGCGGAATTATGATTTCCCGTTCGCGACGGCGAACGTGTTCACGGCGCGCGTAGGCCTGTTTGCGACCGAGTACCCCGATACCGCTAGCCGCTGGCAGTTCTTCCGTGACCTCCTCGTCCGCCTGCAGGGCATCCCCGGCGCCCAGGCGGCGGCGCTCGTCTCTTCACTGCCGGGAGGTGGTGGGGGAGGTGGAAGGATCGCAATCGAGGGGGAAGCCTACGCGACCGAGCAGGATTATCCGCGGGCAGGAAGCGTCTGGATCACGCCGGATTTCTTCCAAACGTTCGAGGTCGAGCTGCTCCGCGGCCGCTCCTTCACCGACCATGATGACGCCGAGGCGCCGCCGGTGGCCATCATCAATCAGGCCTTTGCCGAGGCGCACTTCCCGGGGCAAGATCCAATCGGACGCCGCTTTCGAGAAGGGACCACGCCCGTTCCCGGCGCCTCTCCGCCTCAGCCCTCCGATACCACGCCTGATTGGCTGACCATCGTCGGCGTGGCACCGAACCTGCGCGTGCCGCTCAACGATCCGGACGAGACCAGCCGATCGGAGTACTACGTACCGGTTCAGCAGCGTGATGCGTCATTCCTGAGCATCGCAGTGCGAACCGCCAGTGGTGATGCGCTCGCGCTTGCACCCCTCGTGAGAGAGCAGGTACGCACACTGGACCCGGACCTGCCCATCTACCAGGTGTACTCCATGCTCGGATTCATTCGCTTCAACACCTGGTTCATCTACGTGTTTGGAACGGTGTTCATCGTTTTCGGAGCCGCGGCCCTCTTCATGGCGTCGGTGGGTCTGTACGGCGTGCTGGCGTTTTCCGTCAGCCGCCGCGTCCGGGAGATGGGGATCCGGATGGCGGTGGGCGCGAGCGCGCAGGACGTGCTCACGCTGGTGCTACGCCAAGGTGTGATCCAGATCGCCTTCGGATTGGGTGTCGGCCTCGTGCTGGCCTACGGGCTCACGCGGGTCATCAGAATCTTGATGTTCGAGGTCACGCCGCAGGATCCCCTGGTCTTCATCGCGATCAGCATGGTGATCATCGGCGTCGGCCTGCTCGCCAGCTTCGTGCCTGCGCGGCGCGCTACGGGCGTCGATCCGATCGTAGCGTTACGGTACGAGTAGGGCTTGTGACGGGCCCCGAGTCAGCTCGTGCTGGCGGAGGCGCCGCCGGCAAGCTGGCCGGAGCGGGGGGACCGCTGAACCGCCAACATGCGTTGGCGGCTACGAGAGAGCGCGACTGGGAACGCCGCCGTTGTGGATCGCGTTGACCCGAGTGAGGTTACCGGCTACGCTCGTCCCACTCGCCGCGACCACGAGCGGCCTCCTATCCGCGTGCCATCCCGAGTGGCCCGCGCCGGAGGAGACCCAAGCCGGTGGACCCGCGACCACGGATGTAGCGCGCATACGTCAACAGTGTGGTGGGATGCGTTGCGGTGCGCGTGCGACACCTGGCGACAAAACCGACCCGTGGCGCGGAGCGCGAGGACGACGAAGCGGATGCAGACCGAACGACCAGCGGGTGGGACGACTGAGCTTACGGACCTCGAAGTCCGTCTGCGCAGGGACGCCCGGCGGTGCCTCGACACGGCGCTGAGGGCGGTCGACCCCGAGCGTCTTGTCACCGACGCATTGCGTGAAGAGGTCCTCGCCGCCGGTTCCTCCGTCCTGCTCGTGGCCGTGGGCAAAGCTGCGGCGGCGATGGCGCGAGGGGCCCGTGCGGTGATCGGCGAGCGCGTGGCCCAGGGGATCGTACTCGCACCGCGGGGCGCGACCCCACCTGCGCCACCACCCCTGCAGACGTTTCACGGCGGACACCCGGTTCCCGATGAGGCGGGCGTCGCGGGGGCGCAGGCGGTCCTCGATCTCGTGCGCGGCGCGGGTCGCTCGGACCAGATCCTGCTGCTGCTCTCCGGCGGCGGCTCCGCGCTGATGACGCTTCCGCCGGACGACATCACACTGCACGACGTGCGCACAGTGACGGCGCAACTCCTGGCCGCCGGCGCGCCTATCGAGGACCTCAACTGTGTCCGCAAGCACCTGGACCGCTTGAAGGGCGGGCAGCTGGCGCGTGAAGCGGCGCCGGCGCACGTGCTGGCACTGGTGCTCTCCGATGTGGTCGGGGATCCGCTGGACGTGATCGCCTCCGGGCCCGTATCGCCGGATCCGACCACCTTCGCCGATGCGATCAATGTGTTGGAGCGCTACCGCGTGTGGGCGAGCGCGCCGCCCGCCGTGCGCGACCACCTCGAGGCGGGCAGGGCGGGAGACGTGCCCGAGACGCCGAAGCGCGGAGAGCGGCCGTTCGCCCGGGTGAGGGCGAGGCTGGTCGGCAGGGGACGCACGGCCGCCGCGGCCGCGCTGGCTGAAGCGGCGGTCCTGGGCTATGAGACGCACCTCCTCTCCGACTCGCTGACCGGCGAGGCGCGGGAGGTTGGCCGGTCGCTCGCCGAGATCGGGCGACGGGTTCGTGACTCAGGCGTGCCCCTGCCGCCGCCGGCGTGTCTGGCTGCGGCGGGCGAGACCGTGGTTACCGTTCGGGGCGATGGCGTGGGTGGCCGGAACCAGGAGCTGGCTCTGGCCGCCGCACTGGCGCTCGAGAACGTCGACGGCGTGATCGTCGCCTCGATGGGCACGGACGGGATCGACGGACCGACCGACGCGGCCGGGGCCCTGGCCACCTGGACGACCCTGGCTCGCGCCCGGCGCGCGGGGCTCGATCCTCGGGCGGCGCTGGATCGCAATGACTCGTACCCGTTCTTTCGCGCCCTGGGCGACCTCATCGTCACGGGGCCGACCGGGACCAACGTGATGGACCTGCAGCTCGTGCTCGTGGCTGGGAGCTTGCGGACCGGCTCCTAAGCCGACGTGAGAGGCGCGGGCCCGAGACGAGCGTCCGCGCCGCTCCCGCGGGGCCGCAACACCAGAACGTTGCCAACATGGACGCACGTAGGTATCGTGAGGCGGTACAGTGGGTTGGCGTCCCACCACGGGGGACGGCATCACAAACCAGGGACCGAAGGGGAGACCCATGAAAGGCAACGCGCAGCGAACCTCGACCTGGCGAGTTGACATCACGGGCGCCTTATGCGTGGTGGCGCTCATGTCGCTGGTCGCGATCGTGCCCGAGTCGCCGGTCGCCGATGCGGCGATGCGCGGCGACAAGGAGGCTGTACGGACGTTGCTGCGGGATGGCGCCGATGTGAACGCCGCCCATGGTGATGGCATGACCGCGCTGCACTGGGCGGCCGAGCGCGGCGACGCGGAGATGGCGGAGATGCTCATCTACGCTGGCGCGAATGTTCGCGCGGTGACCCGCATCGGCAGCTATACGCCGCTGCACATCGCCAGCAAGGCCGGGAGCGCGCCCGTCTTGCGGCTGTTGCTCGAGGCTGGCAGTGACGTGAACGCGGTCACCACCAACAGTGGAGCTACCGCGCTGCACTTCGCAGCCGCCTCGGGTGACGCGGCGACCGTGACGGTACTGTTGGACCGGGGTGCCGATCCGAACGCGCGCGAGTCCCAATGGGAGCAGACCCCTCTGGTTTTCGCGGCCGCGAACAATCGCCCGGCGGCGATCAAGGCGCTGCTCGAGCGCGGGGCGGACTCGGAGCTGACCACGAAAGTCATGGATCTGGGCGTCGCGGCGGCGGTCGATCGGGCCGCGGCGCGCCGCCAGAAGGAAGTCATGTCGGCCTTCGGTGTGACGCTCCCCAACTCGGAGTCGTTCCTACCGCCACGTACCGAGGATGTGCAGGCCAACGCGAGCCAGATCCAGGCCGCGGCCCTGGCCATGCGCGAGATCTATCGGGCCGGAACGCGTGACCCCGCGCCCGAGGGACGCGGCGGCGGCGACGACGGTGACAACGCCCTGGTCACCAACCTGGGCGGTCTGACGCCCCTGCTGCATGCGGCGCGTCAGGGATACGTGGAGGCAACGCTCGCGCTGCTGGACGGAGGCGCCGACGTCAACACCGTGAGCGCGTCCGACGGCACCAGCCCGCTGCTGATGGCGACGATCAACGGTCAGTTCGACGTCGCGATGATCCTCATCGAGCGCGGGGCCGATGCCAATCTGGCTTCCACGGTCAACGGTGCCGCCCCGCTCTTTGCCACCATCAACTCCTATTGGCAGCCGCGGACGCGTTTCCCCCAGCCGAAGGAGCACGAGCAGCAGAGGGCGACGTATCTGGACGTGATGGAGGCGCTGCTGAAGGCCGGAGCGAACCCGGACGCTCGCATCAGCAAGCATCCGTGGTACATGGTGTACACCGGCTGCGGCAACCGCAATTGCGGTCTCGAGGACACGTACGGTGCCACGGCGTTCTGGCGCGCCGCGTACGGGACCGACGTGGACGCGATGCGGCTGCTGGTGAAGTACGGCGCCGATCCTAACCTGGCGACGATCAAGCCGGCCGAGTCGCAGAGGCCGGTGCGCGCGGAAGCCGGTGGCGGCGAAGTGAAGGTGGATCCATCGGGTTTGCCGCCCGTGCCGGTCGGCGGACCGGCGGCCTTCCCGATCCACGCCGCTTCCGGCGTCGGTTACGGCGAGGGCTTCGCGGGCAACGCTCACCGGCACGTGCCCGGCGGCTGGCTGCCCGCCGTCAAGTATCTCATCGAGGAGATGGGTGCTGACGTCAACAGCCGTGACCAGAACGGCTACACCCCGCTCCATCACGCCGCCGCCCGCGGAGACAACGAGCTGATTCTGTATCTCCTCGCCAGGGGCGCCGACATCGGCGCCGTGAGCCGTCGCGACCAGACCGTCGCCGACATGGCGAACGGCCCCGTGTCACGCGTCACGCCGATACTCCCAACGCTGAGGCTGCTCGAGGCCCTGGGCTCGAAGAACAACAACCGGTGCGTATCCTGCTGAGAGCTGCCAGAAGCTGAGGCAAAGCAGAGCGGGCAGGTCACGGCGACCTGCCCGCTCTTTCGTTGTGAAACAGCCGCACGCGCGGCGCGCGACCCTCGCTCGGTTGTCTGCCTCGCCTCCTAGCCCTTCCCGCGAAACCTGTACGCCGGATTCTCCGTAGGGTCGTGGGCAGCAAACCATTTTACGGTGATGGCCGTCCAATCCACAGTGCACCAAGTGGCGGCACGGCGGTCGCTGGATCCGGCGCGCGTCGCGCCGGTCGCGAAGCACCCATGACAGAAGAGGGTACCATGTCGTTTCGCACCAAGGTGGTCCGGACTATGGACGCCATGCTGGTCGGTGGCGCGTGTCTCCTGACCATCGTCGCTCTGTTCTTCCTGGTCCTCGAGGCCATCGTCTAGGGTTGCCAACTCGAGACCTTGGGCTCTTGAGCTACACCCCATGTCTACAGACGAAATTCTGTCAACTATCGCATCACACCGGACGTCCAGTCTGATCTACTCGAGTTTCGGGTTCTACGGCCGGGGCAGGGGCGGTGAGCTTCCCGGGTTGTGGTTGGTTCATGCCCTCCAGGAGCTGGACGTAGCGGAGCCTGCCGTGCGGCAGACGCTGTATCGGATGGAAGCCTCGGCGGAGCTGCGCGCTCTGCAGGACTACGTGGAGGGGGAGCTGTCGCCACTGGGCTTTGCCCGAGAGGCACGCGGCTTCCATCCGCATCTCACCCTCGGGCGGGCTCGAGCCGGCGCTGGCCAGGCGCCAATGACCGAGCTGGCGGACCAGCGCGAAG
>JACQVC010000161.1 GCA_016209995.1 Gemmatimonadota bacterium | reverse complement strand
CCACCATGATCACGAGCCGCGGCTGCCCATATCGGTGCACCTTCTGCAAGCTCAACTTCCAGAAGACGCTGCAGCGAAGCGCGGACGACGTGGTGGAGGAGTTCCGGGAGATCGAGCGGCTCGGAATCACCGAGGTGGAGGTCTATGACGACACGTTCACGTGGTCGGCCCAGCGGGTGTCGGCCATCTGCCACTCGCTGATCGCCCACGGGACGCCGATCTCGTGGGCCATCCGCGACCGCGTGACCGGGGTCCGGGCCGAGAACCTCGAGCTGCTCCGACGAGCCGGGTGCGCGCGCATCCACCTCGGCGTCGAGTCCGGGCTGGACAAGACGCTCAAGACGATCAAGAAGCGTATTACCACGGAGCAGGTGCGCGAAGCCGTGCGCTTGGTGAAGGCGGCCGGGTTCACCACGCTGACCTACTTCATGATCGGGCTGCCCGGGGAGACGCGCGACGACGTGCTCCGCACGATTGACTTCGCGCTGGAGCTGGATACCGATTACGCCGAGTTCAACATCTGCGTTCCCTACGCGGGCACGGAGATGTATGAGACGGCTTTGCGCGAGAGCGTCATCACGACCGATTACTGGCGCGCCTTCGCCATGCACCCCGTGCCGGACTTCTCGGTGCCCCAGCTCATCGAGGACCACCTGTCCAAGGCCGAGCTCTTCGAGCTGCGTGATCTCGCCATCCGCCGGTTCTACTTCCGTCCGCGCTTCATCGGCCGCGAGCTCCTGCGCCTGGGGTCCCTCGGGGAGCTCCGGCGCAAGACCAGAATGGGGGTCTCCCTCTTCCGGCAGTCGGTGCTTCCCCTGCTCGTGTCCGGTCGACTGCTCGAGACCATGGGCTCTGGCCCCGTGGGGGCGGGGCAGCGGCGATGACTGCGGCGCACGCGCCCGCCGAGCTCCCGTCCGCCTTCGATTTCCGGCAGAGAGTCCGCTTCGACGCCACGGCGTTTCGAGACGGACGGCCCAAGACGATTCTCTTCGTGGTCCCCCCTGGATCGCTGGCCATGAACTTCGGCAAGCTGTCCGCGGCGGGGGCCGAGCTGCCCTGGCTCGGCATGGCCTACGTGGCCGCGGCAGCCCGGCGCGCGGGTCACGTTGTCCACGTGCGCGACTATGAGGTCGAGCGCCTGGGCTTCGACGCGGTCGCTGCCGACATCCGCCGGCTCCAGCCTGACCTCGTCGCCACGGCGGCCTTCATCAACAACGTGGACAGGTGTCTCACCCTCTGCCAGCTCGTGAAGAGCATCGCTCCGCGCACGCGGACCGTGATCGGCGGACCACAGGCCACGATCTTCCCGCACGAACTCGACAACGCCACCGACGTGGACTTTGTGCTCATCAGCGAATCCGAGATCTCCTTTTGCCGGCTTGCCGCGTACAGTGACGATCCCGCCGCCTACCCGGAGATCGCAGGCGTGTGCTGGCGCGGCGGAGACGGGCCTCTCGTGCACAATCCGCGGCAGCCCCTGATCCAGGACATGGACAGCATTCCCCTCCCGGCCCTGGATCTGTACCGGATGGGCCTCTATTACCCGCCCGTGTATATCCGGGGCCGGCGCGTGGCGAACATCGTGACCTCGCGCGGCTGTCCGTATGAGTGCACCTTTTGCGAGGCGAAGCTGACGTTCGGCCGGACACATCGATTCCACAGCGAAGAGCGCGTCCTCGAGGATCTGGATTTCCTCCACCGCACCTACGGGTTCGACAGCTTCCAGTTCTACGACGACATCTTCACCATCAATCGCAAGCGGGTGGTCCGCCTCTGCGACCTGCTCATCGCGCGCGGCCGCCCCTACCAGTGGATGTGCTACACGCGCACCGATCTCGTCGATCCCGATCTCCTCGCCCTGATGAAGGAGGCGGGGTGCTACCAAATCTCGTTCGGGCCGGAGTCCGGCGATCAGGATCTCCTGAACGCCATCAAGAAGAAGCTCACGGTGGAGGACAATCTCCGCGGCATCGAGGCGACGCGCCGCGCGGGGATCGTCGCCGTGGGCACCTTCATGCTGGGCCTGCCCGGGGAGTCGCCGGCACAGACGCGGAAGACCGTCGACTTCGCCATCCGGAGCAAGCTCGACTACGCCATCTTCGGCGTCACGGAACCGTATCCTGGAACCGAGATGTGGCAGGACTGCATGAGCACCGGCTACTTCATCGATGCCGACGACAAGCACGTCAACCACTTGCTGCCGAACTTCAGCAAGATCTGGGTTCCCAACGGCCGCACGCGCGACGAGCTGGAAGCCGCCGTCCGTCACGCCTACCGACGCTTCTATCTGCGCCCGCGCGTCCTGTGGAAGTGGCTGCTCAATTTCGCCCACATCCCAGTCGGGCGGTCGCTCCGCTACCTGCGGGCTGGCCTGGTCTACCTGGTCCTCGATCCGACGGGCACGGCGCTTCAGCGCATCTTCGCTCACTTCCCGCTGATGCGTTTCCCGGAGCGCAAGACCGAGTATCGAGGGCGTGGGTATCGCTGGTAGCGCGTGAGGACGTCATCCAGCCGCGGCAGGTCCGGCAACCCCTCGCCGCCCGCGATCAGCGTGGTCTGCCCCTTCTACAACGAGGAAGCCATCCTGGCCGATTCGGTGACGCGTCTCCTCGAGCGCGTGGACACCCTCCCCGACCCCTGCGAGGTGATCATCGTCGACGATGGGTCCACGGATCGCTCGCTGGCCATCGCCCAGGACCTCGCCCGGAGGCACGCGGCGCTGCGCGTGGTGACCTATGCCGCGAACCGCGGTCGAGGCTATGCCCTGCGCGCGGGCATCGAGGAAGCGCGCGGCGACCTCGTCATCACGACCGAGATCGATCTGTCCTGGGGCGACGACATCGTTCATCGCCTCACCGAGGCGTTGCGATCCCGGCCCGACGCGGACATCGTGGTGGCCTCGCCGCACCTCTCCGGGGGGGGCTATGTCGGCGTACCGGCCGCGCGCGCGCGGCTGAGCGCGATCGGCAACCGGATGATTCGTATCGCCGCGGGCAGCCCGCTCACCATGCACACAGGCATGACCCGCGGGTACCGGCGGGGGGTGATCCAGGCGTTGCCGTTGTCCTCGGACGGCAAGGAAATCCACGTCGAGATCCTGAGCAAGGCCCTCGCGCTTGGCTACCGCGTGCACGAGATCCCTGCGGTCCTCCGGTGGGACGCGCACAAGCTCGCGCGGGGTGCGCGACGGCGATCCTCCACGCCCATCCTCCACACCATCGTGACGCACCTGACACTGGCCGCCGGCGTGGCGCCGTTCCGTTACCTCTTCGTGGCCAGCGCGCTTCTGGCGGTGGGGGGCGGCGGCTTCATGGGTGGGGCCGTGTACAGCCTCCTCACCGACCGCGTGGCCATCTTCCTGGCCATCGTCGGCTTCTTCCTCGGATTGTTCGCCTTCCTCGTCCTCGCCGTGGGCATCCTCGCCGGTCAAAACTCGGTCATCCAGCGTGAACTGTCACGACTGCAGATGGACCTGAGGCGGGCACGCCTCCAGCGTCCCCATGAGTGATCGCCGGATCGATCTCGTGGCCGGCGCTCGACCGAACTTCGTCAAGCCGGCTCCCCTCGCCGGGGTGCTCGCACGCCCAGGCGTCACGCCACGTCTGGTTCCCACGGGGCAACATTGCAGCTCAGCGAGGTTCCACGGCTTCTGTGCCGAACTTCGCATTCCCCGGCCCGATGTCCTGCTGCACGTCGACCCGGGAACCGACAGTGGGCAGATCGCGGAGGCCATGCGATGGTAGGGCTCCACTTACGCCGCGATCAATAACCCCGTGAGTCGCGTGACGCCGGACGCGCCCGCGCCCAACGGCGACGTGCCCGTGGGCCCCGTCGAACCTTGCGCGCCTGCCGCCCTCACTGGCGCACGCGGTTTCTGGATCTCCCTGGGCGTGGGGGTGGTCTTCTTCCTCCTCCGGGTGACGAGGTATGACCTCGCGCTGGCCGGCGGGATCACCGAGTTCGTCCTGCAGCTGAAGTTCATCTCCCAGCCCGAGCTGCTCGCCGGCGAATTCGTGCGGGGCTCCGTGCTCGCGCTGCTCTCACCCGCCTCGTGGACGATCGCACACATGTCCCGGCATCTTCACCTCGACGCCGTGACCGTCGAGTACACTCGCCTCTTCCTGATCAACGTGTTCGGGGCGGTGGTGATCTGGAGCCTGGCCTGGACGCTGTTGCGGGAGCCGCGGACTGCTCTCGTGGCCGTCGTGCTGACGGTGGGCGGGGGCATGGGCTCCCGCGGCCTCTCCTTCGAGTGGGACATCGGCAACTACGCCGAGTGGCACCACGTCGGCTTGCTGCTCGGCCTCTCTGTGGTCGTGCTCGTCCTGTCCGATCGGTATGTCGCAGCGGCAGCCGTGGTCGGTGTCCTCCTCTCCGTACACCCCAGTCACGCCTCCATCAGTGGCGCCTTGTTGGTCGCCGGCTGGCTCGTGCGCGAGGGCGTCCCGCGGCGGAGTGACCTCCTCGCCGTGGGCGGCGTGTTCCTGGCGGCCGCGACGCCCGCCCTCGTCTATCTTGTCGCGACTGGTCCCCCTTTGATGAGGAACGGCATCGATACAGACGCCTGGTGGGAGCTGATGCGGGCGCGAAAGGCGTGGCACCTGTTCCCGCGGTCGTGGGGGTGGCTGACGTGGCTCAACGCCGCGCTCTTCGTGACGGCCGGGCTTCGAGCGCGGGCGTCGAGCCTCGCCCGTCTCCCTGACGATCCGGCGCGACGGCGGCGCGAGCGGACGGTGGTGACGCTCTTGAGCGTGAGTGGGCTCCTCTGTGGTGTCGCCTTCATCTTCACTGAGATCGTGCCGATTGGTGTCGTCACGAGGTTGACGCTGTTCCGGGCCTCGAACTACCTGGAGGTCGTGCTCGCGCTGTACCTCTGCGACCTCGTGCGGCGATGGCTGAGCAGCCCATCGCGCCAGGCCGTCGCCCTCGCTGTCCTCCTGGCCTCGGCCATGGTGTGGATGGAGCTCACGGTCAGCGTGCTCCTGACCTTCGTCCTTGCCGGCGGCCTGTCCATGCGCTACGCGACACGCGGGAAGGACGGCGCGCACGGCGGCGCGCGGAGCCTGGCCGCGATCGCCGCCGCCGTCATCGTGGCCGTCACTACCGTGCATGTCTTCGTGGAAGCCAGGCCATCGCTCGTGCGCCCCAGCAGTGACGTGGCGCTGCTGGCGGCCTGGAAGGACGTTCAGCAGTGGGCGCGCGCCGCGACGCCGAGGACGGCGACGTTCCTCACGCCGCCCCGGCTGTGCGGGTTCGAGACCTTCTCCGACCGCGCGGCCATCATGAGCATCTGCGACATCGGACGTTCGGTGTACGCGCCCGAGATGGCGTCCGAGGAAATACGGCGGTTGCGAGCGTATGGCGGCCCGGGCCCTCTGTCCGAACAGTACTTCACAGCGCTGGGGCCGCACTACCAGGGGCTGGACGGGCACGGCCTCGCCGCCCTCGGCCGTGCCTTCGGGGCCACCTACGCGATCGTGTCGAAGCCGACCGGTGTCATGCTTCCCAGGGTCTACGAGAACGCGCGTTTCGCCGTCTTTCGGATGGCCGACCGCCCGAGCGACGCGTCGATCGACTGAGTGGTGCGCGAGGCGGAGAGCAGGCAGCTGACCTGTCTACGACAAGGAACCCGACGACAAGACCTCATCGTCTCGGAGTGGCGTCCGAGCCGGAACCGAGGAGCCGGGTGCTCCGTCTTCACTCCTCGCGCGCCTTCTCCAGGCGGCAGGCCAACTCTCGGTAGGACTTGAGTTTGAGGATGTGAGACAAGCGCCAGCGCTGTGGGCTGCGCGTGGAGCACGTGCCCTGGGCCGGTCCGTGGCAGCGCGTCACCCACGCCCTGGCCCGGGCCGTCGCCGAGCTGGCCCGGGTCCTGGACTGGACGTCGGTGGCGGCGCACTTCCGGCTCAACTGGAAGACCGTCGGCGCCGTGGTCGAGGGCGCCGTGCTGTG
>JACQVC010000134.1 GCA_016209995.1 Gemmatimonadota bacterium | reverse complement strand
GCAGGCCGTGTCGAGTTTCACCACGGCCTGCTAGGCGCGCGGCGGCGTGGACTCGAGCGGATCGAGCGCCTCGAGGAAGCGCCCGACGATGGCCTCCTGGAGTTCCGCCTGCCGGCCCACCGGCGCCGGAATCCGCAGCACGAACTCGATCCGGTCCGCGTCCGCCAGCCGGGCCGCCACGTGCGGCGCCGGCGAGGTTTCGGTCAGATCGTGCATGTCCGCCAGGTTCTTCCAGTGATGCCGCACCTGCTCCAGAAACGGGCTGCACTCGAGGACGGCCGCCTCGAGGAGGAGGCGGCGCCGCTCCTGCCATTGCCCGTCCACGCGCGACGGCACGACGAAGGTGTGAATGAGATACGGCAGGCTCGAGGCTTCCTTGGTGACGGGGCCCGTCAGCAGGACGCTATTCGGCAGCGTAATCACGCGCCCTGAATGCTGCTGCGCGGGGGCCTCCGGTCCCACCTCGAGCAGCGTCGTCGTGAGCAGGTTGTGGTCGATGACGTCGCCCCGATGCCCGCCGATCTCCACACGGTCCCCCACCGAGTACGAGTCGCCCACCACACGGACGATCGATCCCAGCACGCACATGAGCAGCTCCTTGGTGGCGATGACCAGGGCCACGGCGAACGCGAGGATCGAGACGGCAAAGGTCTGAATCGTGTCGGCCCAGATCGAGATCAGGGCCAGCACGAGCAGGATGAACAGGCTGTTGCGGATGCTCGCGAGCCAGCGGCGGCGCAGCTCGCGGTTCGAGACGCGCCGGCTGACGGCCCGTGCGAGCAGCGTCCGCGACACGAAGACGACCGTCAGCACCACGAGCGAGCTCACCACCTTGACGATGGTCGCGTAGCTGAGAACGTTGGCGATGGAATCCATGGAGAACCCGACGTGACGCCGGCGTTACGCGCGGGCGGGCCCGATGCGCCTCATCTGGACCACGACGCCGACGAGATATTCCAGCCGGACGAGGTCACCAGCCTCCGGCTCCGGACCGACGATGGCTTCCCGGCCGAGGCGCGCGGCATGCACCTGTC
The DNA here is from genome assembly GCA_016209995.1 of Gemmatimonadota bacterium. Taxonomy (GTDB): domain Bacteria; phylum Gemmatimonadota; class Gemmatimonadetes; order Longimicrobiales; family Gaopeijiaceae; genus JACQVC01. The sequence goes on along the minus strand of JACQVC010000134.1, from coordinate 2,400 downwards.
CCTCGGCGTCGTCCACGTGGGTAAAGACGATCTCGAGCGAGACCTGGCCGTGAACGCTGACCGGCTGGATCTGCTTCAGAATCGCGTCGCGGCTGCCCTTGAGCATCGTGTCGTGGCCGCTCACCGCGGCACGGGCTAGCATAGCCGATTCTGCTTCGCGCGTTGTCGTTCCCTCATGGCCGGCCTGGCCTTCGGGCTGAGCGCTCAGACCTGGCAGGCGATCGCGTAGAATACGCAGATGCCACAATTGACCGTCGAAGGCTTCGGTAAGTTTGACGTCCCCGCCAACAAGCGCCTGGTGCTCGCGCTCGAACAGGACGCACACGTGGACGTGATGCATGCGTGCGGCGGCAATGCGCGCTGCACGACCTGCCGCGTCGAGTTTATCGAGGGCGCCCCGTCGAAGATGACCGCGGCCGAGAAGGAGCGTCTGACCGAGCGCGGCCTGAAAGGCGTGCGGCTATCGTGTCAGATCCTCTGCGATCACGACATGACGGTGCGCGCGATCAGCCGGCTCGAGGGAAGCGGCCGCCCCGACCCGGGCCCCACGCCCGACACGGCGATAACGCCCCCGCCCGAGTGGGTGTGACACTAACAAGGCGTGGATGATTCCTAGCTTGGGCAGTTCCTGTGTGAGCGCGGCACAGCCTGCCCAACCTAGCGGCGAATAAGATGGCGTCCTTGCTGACGTCCGGGAGGAGTCCATTCCCCTTACTTAGCCTGCGTCGCTGCACCGATCATGGCGAATCGGACTCTCGCGCTCGTGCGCAAGATGTTCAACTTCGCGATCGAGCACGACTGGCTCGACACCAATCCGTGCCACATGGTCAGGCAGCTCGCGGCTGAAAAACAGCGCGAGTAGTCTTGGTGAAGACCCTCCAACTACGTCAAGCCGGCGCTCGACCCGCCCTCGCTCAAGTGGCCGGGGCGACATTGCGGCTGCGAGCGCGTTCGGTCCGGCTATAGCGGGACCATTCGCATGTGGGTCCCAATGGCTTCCCGAATACGGTCAGGAAGTGCCCGTGCCGGTTCGTGCGTGGGCCAAAGATCACGCACGCGCGCCGCCGTTTCTCGCGCTGTCTGTAGCACGAGGCGTACTGGCAACCCGGCCTTTTCAGCAAGCCGGCGAAAACGTTGGAGGTCGACTTCCGCGAACTCCTTGGTATCGCCAAGAGACAGCGCCAATCGGTCCTTAGGAAGGTACGGAATCGTTCCAACGAGGTCGTACGCGGGCGCCAACTTTGGAGTACGCCGATCCGGGTAGACGAGCGACCAGTTCTTCAGGTGGGCGTCGGCATTGCCGATCAGTACGTTGAACACGAGACGCCGGGTATATTCCGTCACGCCTTCTTCTCCGGTTTCAAGCCACAAGACGCGCGCTATAGTCCCGTAGCTCGCTTTGTGATACTTCCTTTCCGGATAGACGCCAAAGACTTGCGCGAAGTCCTCGATGTGCACGCGCTCGCCGGCGCGCGGTCGGTCGAACCGCCGCACGGCGAGGCTCTGGCCGAATCCTTCCGGCAGGTCCGGGGGCAGGCGCCCAATGTTGTTCGTCGCGACGAGCTGCACTTCCGGAACGTCAATCCCAACGACACGGGCAAGCGTCATCATCGCATGTTCGTTTTCTGGCACGGCCTCGAATCGAGGTGACGGTAGCTTGACGATCCAATCGCCGCCAACGCCATCAACGGGCAGCGTCAACCCCTTTGACGCTTCCATGAGTGCCGAGAACTTGAGCTGAACACCGGCCAGGGAAAAACGAAATGGTGGATCGTTGCGGCGTGGGCGATCCATCTCTTCTTCAGTTGCAGGCGGCTCGGTGCCGTCGGGGGACGCGACTTCGACGGCGCCTGGCAGGTCAGCGCCGAGCAGCCAAAGGAGAAAGAATTCGCGATCGGGATGGACGCCGCCGCGCGCGGCGAGGTACTCGCGTAGGTGTGCTTCCGGCAGAAGGTTCGAGAAGAAGGGTGACAAGCGCACATGCGTGGGGCGGGTCTGCTGAATAAGACTTCCGTCCGCCGCCTTGAAGCCAAGGCTGAGGGTCGGGCGGTTCTCAGTCTCGAAGTATGTACGGTCAAAGGAGAAGATGAGGTTCTCGTTGCCCAAGTGCGTGATGGCGCCGACCAGCGTCTCGCCGAGACGAACTTCGAGTGTCTGGACAGGACTGCCGGCACGTGCGCGCGCAGGAGTGGGATTCATCGTCGCTGACCTTCCGGTCGTCGACGCTGTCGGGCGCTGGCACCTCTTGGTTCGTCTGTACCGCCGACTTCGGCCTGTGCCGAGTCGCTCGGACTCGATTCACCATGATCGTCGAGCGCGTACATCGGCCTCTTGGTAGAGTCACTGCGGGCGCGCTGAAGACCCTCGACCGCGGAAATTAGGTCCCGAGGAATGAACATG
>JACQVC010000149.1 GCA_016209995.1 Gemmatimonadota bacterium | reverse complement strand
GTGCTAGGCTGAGTGCCGGGAAAACCGACACCATCGTCGATTGAAGGAGGGCGGAATGAGAAACCGGATGCTCGTAGCGCTTGCCGTCAAGACGATCTCTGCCGTGGGATCGTATGTCGTCTCGGCGCAGAACCAGCCGATGTCCTTTTTCATCACGAGCGTCGGGATGGGCGCCGGCGCGAATCTCGGCGGGCTCGCGGGCGCCGACAAGCACTGCCAGACGCTGGCGGCAGCCGCCGGGGCCGGCGGCAGGACCTGGCGCGCGTACCTGAGCGCCGCCGCTTCGGGCGGTCAGCCGGCGGTGAACGCCCGCGACCGCATCGGGCAGGGGCCCTGGTACAACGCCGCGGGGGTGATGATTGCCAAGAGCGTGGCCGACCTGCACAGCGACGCCGTCAACCTCACCAAGGAGACGGCGCTCACCGAGAAGGGCGGCGTGGTCAACGGCGTGGGCGACACGCCGAATCAGCACGACATGTTGACGGGATCGCAGCCCAGCGGCACGCTGCAGGCCGGCGAGGGCGACACGACGTGCGGCAACTGGACGTCGACGAGCGGCGACGGGCGCGGCCAGCTCGGCCACTCCGACCGCACGGGACGCGGCGCCACGGGGGCGTCGTGGAACTCGGCGCACCCCTCGCGCGGCTGCAGCCAGGAGAATCTCGTCGCCACCGGCGGCGCCGGTCTCTTCTACTGCTTCGACGCCAACTGACCGGGGCTGAGCCGGGAATCCGGGGCGGAGGTGGAGACGAACGAGTGCGGAGGGCGTCCGACCCGATGCCCTCCGCCCCCCGTGCCCGTACCGCTCCCTAGAACACGTACTTCAGCGCGAACTGCAGGATCCGCGGATCCTGGACGCCTGTGATCCGGCCGAAGTTCGGGCTCGACAGGTTCGTGACCGGATCGTTCGGCCTGATCGCGTTCGTCAGGTTGAACGTCTCGACCCGTCCCTCGACCCTGTGGGTCCCCACACTGAACACGCGCGACAGCGCCAGATCCAGGCTCCAGTTGGCCAGTCCGCGGAACGCGAAGAATCCCGTGTTGCCGTAGGTGCCCAGGGCAGGCGTGGCAAACGCGGCGCGGTTGAAATACTGAGAGCCCAGGTCGCCCGACTTGTCTTGATACAGATTGCCGTCGACCCGGTCGGCCGTCTGGCCGGCCAGCCCGGTCAGCGCCCGGTCGGCGCCCGAGGTGATCGTCAGCGGCGCCGCCGACTGCCAGGTGTAGATCAGCGCAAGCCGCCAGTCCGAAGCCAGCGCGCGCGCCGCGCGACCGTTGAACCGCGGTGAGGTGGCGACGCCGGTCAGGTTGACGATGTGCCGGCGGTCGCCCAGGCACGGCCCGCGATCGCGCCCCACCTGGAACGTCTGGTTGGGATTGGAGACGCCGACGTTGACCCGGTCGCTCATGCACTTCGACAGCGTGTAGTTGGCGTTGAGGTTCACGTTGTAGATGTCGCCACGGACGGAGGTGAGCATGCCGTGGTAGTTCGCCGTGCTGTCTGAGCGGTACTCATCGATGTTGGCGAACAGCCTGGCATCGGCGAGGCGGGCCGGGTCGTTCTGTGCCGCCCACAGGCGCAGCTCCCGGCGCTGGTTGATGTTGCCCGTCTGGTTGCACGGCGTGTAGCTCACCCCTTCGAGCACGCAGGTGTTGGACCCAGTGAACAGGCCGGGATACGACGCCTGGGTGAGAATCAACGACGGGTTGACGGCCGTCGTGTTCCACAGTCGGCTGCTCTTGCTGCCCAGATAGCTGACCGACACGAGCCAGCGGTTCATGAGCTGCTGCTGGAGCGCGAGGTTCCACGACTGCACGTAGGTCATGTCGAGGTCCCGGTCAAACGGGATGAACACCGACCCGGTGGCAAAGAGCGGCGTCGCCCGCCAGTCGAACGGGAAGGGACTGCCGCCGGCCAGACCCGACCACGGGTTGTCGAGCGGCCCGTTGCGGTGGATGATGTCGGCCGCCCACGGCGAGACGTTGTTCGAGTTGAGCAGCGACTGCAGCTCGATCACGTCATAGGAGAGGCCGTAGCTGCCACGGATGGAAGTCCGGCCTTGGCCGGTCGGATCCCAGGCCGCCCCTACCCGCGGCGCGAACTTGTTCAGCTTCCGCGGAATGCCGGAGTGTCCCTCGAAGTCGGCCGGGCCCGACCCGTTGGCGTTCTGGCTCGGGTAGGTGAAGCCGGCGGGCGCGGCCGGGAACACCACGCTCTTCCGACCGGCCTTGAACCCTTCGACGCTGAAGTTGTACACCCGGATGCCGCCGAGCGGGTTCTCCTCCCACACCATGGGCAGGAAAGGCTCCCAGCGGAGGCCGAGGTTCAGCGTCAGCCGGGAAGTCGCCCTCCACGTGTCCTGCGCGTAGAGGCCGATGTAGTGCTGGTAGGGGCTCAGCGTGCTGGGCATCGACTGCCGGATGTTGTCGACCCGGCCCAGCATGAAGTCCGCGAGCGCGTTGCCGGTGTTGTTCGCCGAGAACGCCAGGCTGCCGACGCCGCGCGTATGCGCGAGCGAGAGGACATCGGCGCGCCCCCAGGCGCCGCCGAGGTTGAGCTGGTGCCCGCCGCGAGTCAGGGTGAAGTCGTTGCTCACCTGCACCTGGTTCTGGGTCATCTCGCGCTTCGCCGTCGGCCCGCTGCCCAGCGAGAACGCGCCGGGAACGTTCAGCACGAAATGCCCCGGCACGGAGGTCCACTGCGCGATGCCGACGTCCTGCGGGTCGAAGAAGCGCGCCCCGACCTTGCGGACCGTCAGCCGGTTGTACGAGACACGGAACGCGTTGACCGCGGCCGCCCCGAAGATCAAGGTATTACCGGCCACGATCGAGTGATGGCGGTCGTTGAAGCCGCTGCTCGTGCTGCTCAGCAGATTCGACGAGTCCTTCTCGAACGGCACGACCTGGTCGTGCAGCGTGCCCATGTAGCGGCCGAAGACGAGGTGGCGGGCCGACTGCTGGAAGTCGAGCCGCGTGACGACCTGCTTGTCGTGCCGCTCGATCGGATCTCCCCACCGGACCTCCCCGCACTGATTCCCGGCTTGAGGCAGGCGGGCGGCGAGCCGCAGCGCGGCGCTGTTGTAGCGGGCCGGATTGACAGTCCCGCTGGCGAATTCAGCATCCCGCCACGCAGGGCGGTGACATTGATTGAACGCGGTCCAGTCGCCGTTGAGCATCGCCTGCGTCGGCACGATCGACAGGACGTCGGAGGGGGCCTGATCCAGAATCGTGCTCTGGTAGCCGGTGAAGAAGAACACTCGGCTTAAAAGAAGCGGACCGCCGATGGCAAAGCCCGGCTGGTTCCTTCTCAACCCATCGTCTCTGGTGGCGTCCGCCTTCCGGGCGTTGAACCGGGCGTTGCGTCCGAACCAGAACAGGTCGCCGTGAAACGCGTTGGTGCCTGACCTGGTGACGGCGTTGACCGAGGCGCCCGTCGCGCGTCCGGTCCCGGCCTCCTGCGTGCTGGTGCTGACCCGGAATTCCTGCAGCGAGTCCGGAAACGGCATCGGCATGCCCGTCTGGTCGAACCGGTTGGTATGTTCGGCGCCGTCGAGCAGGTACGCCACGCCGAACCGCTGGCCGCCCGCCACGGCGATGTTCACGCCGGTCGCCATGCCCCACGACGGGGACGCCCCGACCGTCACCGCGGCGCCCGACAGGTTGATCAGATTCGTCACGTTGCGGGCCGGGAGCGGCAGCTCCAGAATCCGCTCGCGCTCGACGACGGTGGCCACGCTCATGCTCCGGGTCTCCACCGCGATGATGGACGCCTGCGAGGTCACCGTGACCGTCTCGCTGATTTCGCCGAGCGGCAGCGTCGCGTCGATCACCAGGTTGGCATTGACCTGCAGCGTGATGCCGGCCTGCACGAAGGTGCGGAATCCCTGCAACGCCGCCTCGAGCCTGTACGGTCCCACCGGCAGGCTGGGCAGCGTGTATTGTCCCGACTCGTTGGTGACAACGCTCCGAACCAGACCCGTGTCGGTGTGAGTGACGGTGACATCCACGCCCGGCAGCACCGCTCCGGTCGTGTCGGTCACGCGGCCGCTGATTTGTGCCGTCGGCGCCTGTCCGAAGACGAACTCCGGGACCAGAGCGCACAGCGATAGTCCCATGACAAGAAACCTGAGCCATCGTGCCAAAGACATACTGCCTCCCTAAGTTGTGACTGGCGCGGGCGAGGAAACGAATCCGAATCAGGTGAGTTTCAGGTGAGGTTCCGGCGGGGGATCGAAGAGCTCGAACAGCGTTTCAGAGAGCGACAACGGGAACGCCGCGCACCATCGCGCCGCGACGCTGCGCTCCACGGGGACTGCCGGCAGCAATTCGCTTTCTTCCTGTTCAAGTTCGAGCGAGCCGACATCCGTCGTCAGAGCCGTCAGCTCGTGCTGCGCACACGGAGGGGAGGGATAAGCCGGCGTGACCTGACATGCCGCCTCGCTCCCACGGTCCATCCGGACGCCGGCGCTCGAACGTGGGCCCGCGGCCCAGGCTGCACAGACGAGCACTGCAACGACCAACGCCGTGCGAATGCCGACAGTCCACATGAAAGCTAGACGTCTATGATGAACGGTCTCGTGGCAGGGTGTCAAACCGGACCTTGATGCTACGGCAGCTCGTCGTAGATCACCTGCACGTTCCCCCTGATCCGCTCCATCGTCGAGCTCTCTGCCCACCGGGCCGGTGTCCCCCCTTGGTCCCGTCATTCCAGGCCGAGGACACCCGTCGTGAAGGCCTTGTCCGCAGGAACCTGAATCGGCGCTCCGTCGCCGGCGTTCTGGTCGTTCACCTCGGTCCACGTCACGTAGATCGAGTGCATCTCTTCCCACACCTGCTGACCCCACAAGACCGGCGACCGCGGATCGGGATTCAGCGGATTGGCTGGCGAATTGTCGTAGTTGGCCATGAACTCGAGGAGGGCGCCCTTGGGTGCCGGAGCCGGCTCCCCGAGCACGTAGTAGTTCTGCCACGAGTCGTCCCAGTCGGGGACGTGGAGCAGCACGCGCCGCAGGCCCTCGGGATAGATGAGCGAAGCGGTGCCGGTCTTGCCCCGGAGGTGCATGTGCGGCCGCAGCCCGTGCAGCCGCGCGTCGGCGGGAAACTGGAACACCGTCACGGCCTGGTGCCGGCGCACCATCGGTGGGATGGCGAGCGCCGTGTTCGCCAGAATCGTCGTGTGCACCTGCGTGTGCACCGGCTTGCGGGCGAACTTGAACCCGACCTTCGTCTGATCGGTCGTCGCCTTCCCGACGGTGTTGTAGTGCATGCCGAACTGGATCCGGGTCCCCTTGCGCAGCAGCTTGCCGTACCCCTCGCGCCAGATCATCGCCCCGAGTCCGGGCGAATACAGGTGCAGGTTCTCGGCGCCGAGGTTGGGATTGTCGCCGGGCGCGATCGCGCCGGCCACGGCGTGATGGACGACGGCTCGGTTGCCCGGGCGGACTTCGATCGCCTGCACCCACGTGTCTTCGGGGACCACGTACTCGCTCGAGGGCAGGTTGACCCACGGAACCGTGCCGGTGGCGGGAATCGCGAACGGCTCGGCCATCGTCAGGATCAGGTCGGGCGTGCCGATCTGCCACCCCTCCGCGAACCGCGGCGCAGGCGGCAGGTCGGCAGGATCGCCTTCGGTGGCTCCACCGTCGGCCCACGCCACGAGCGTGGCGATCTGCTGGTCGGTGAGCAACCGGTCGTTGCGGAACGTGCCGTAGTGCGGATCGGCCTTCCACGGCGGCATACGGCGCTGAAGCACTTCCTGCCGGATGGATCGAGCCCAGGGACGCGCCTGCTGGTACGTGACGAGCGACATCGGCGCGATCTCGCCGGGCCGGTGGCAGGACACGCAGTTCTCGTACAGAATCGGCGCCACGTCCCGGCTGAACGTGACCTCCCGCCCATCGCGGCTGACGGTGGGGCCCTGCGCCCGTACCTCGACGAGAAACAGCAACGCGCCCGCGACGCCCGCGACGGCAACCAGCCTGCGCGCCATACAGCCTCCCTTGAGTCCTGAGCCCATGATCAATACCGCGAACGTTTCCTGCTGAGCTCGTACCCGAGTCGCATCCACTTCACCTCGCCCATCAGGACGTCCGCCGTTCCGGTGAGCTCGGTCTTGTCGGCCTTCAGGTCGAAGAGGATCTTCACCGACTGCTTCCACCCTTCACGCAGATTGCGGGTGAAGGTCGCGCCGTCGGCCGTGCGCCGCGGCGTGCCCATCCCCCCGGATGCCCTGAGGTGGTCGCCGACGATCTGCGCATCGACGAAGCCGGCCCCATCGGCTCCGCCGAAGAACGGCGTCAGCGTCCCAACCAGCCGTCCGTCGACCAGCTCGATCGTCAACGTCACCGGCTGCGGCTCCTCTGCACCGGGCGGGAGCGGATCGATCAGCCACTGCTGAACGCCGACCCAGGTACCCACGAAGATGCCGGGCGAAACCGCCTGCTGCGCCCGTGGCACGCTCGCCGCCGCCAGCAGGCACAGCCCTGCCACCAAACCTCGACGAAGTCTTGGGGTCATGCCTCCGATTCTACGCCTTTTCCGCGCCTCGGTGGCGGTGTCCCCTTCGGTCCGACCCGGGCAGCAGCGGCCTTCCGGCCGGCTTTCTGGGCGACCGTCATCCACCGTACGTCCGCCTCACGGCGCGAGTGGCTCGATGCGCGTGATCAGCCCCTGGTGGGTGTGGCCGATCCAGAGGCCTGACAGCCCTCCCGCGCCGGCCGGCTGCAGGTTGACGTCGCGGATGTTCGCCTCGAACGGCAGGAGATAGAAGTGCCATTCGCCCGTCTCCACGTTCATCCGCGCGACGCGGTCCGCGTAGATCCCCCCCGTCCAGGTGTAGCGAACGTCGTCGTAATGCGCGTCGTACGGGAAGAACCAGGGGAACGGGACGGGGTACAAGGTCATCTCCTGCCCCTGGGGCTGTCGCGGATCGAGCATCCCGATGAAGTTGCCATCGAACCCACCCCACCACAGGCGGTCCTGGGCATCGACGATGCCTCGGCGCATGCCGCTCCCGATCCCCCCGACCCCACGCGGCGTGTCGGGAATGTCGTAGTAGGAGACCTCCCCCGTCCGCGCATCGACGCGCCAGACGTACCGGCTGCCC
>JACQVC010000148.1 GCA_016209995.1 Gemmatimonadota bacterium | reverse complement strand
TACTGGCGTCGCTGGCTCTCGAGGTTGTCGTGGACCTGGGCGCCCGTCGACTGGCGGACGTACACGATCGCGCGGCGACAGAGCACGGTCGGGGCAAGCTTACCGAGCATCATCGCCCTCGCCTTCCGGCCACGGCAGCGCGGCCTCCAGAAGGAGACGGGCGAGCACGGCGATGACGCCGGCGCGATCCTTCGCGTTGAGCGCGGTGATCGGCGTCGGGTGCAGCCACAGGGAGAGCTGGGGGAGTGGTGGATGGGATGACGACCGTGGCGGCTTCATCGCGACCCTCCTTCTGGGGCCGCGCTCGCTCGGCGGTCCCAGCGCGATCAAAGCCCAGTTCGTGCAGGAGTGCACGCAGCTGCTCGAGGCTATGCACGGAGGCCCGCGGGGCCCCGAGTTCCATGCGCTCGCATGTCGGGTCGAACATCCAGGCGGGGATGACCGCGGCGGTGCCGTCCGCGGCACGACAGACGAACACGATGTCGGTGCGCCTTACTTCGCGGTGTTGAACCTCGACGTCGGTGCCGAACGCCGGGTGCCATGGATAGTGGACGCGTGATGGAAATCCGGCATGGGCAGAATGAGCCTGGCTTGCTCAAGTACCGGTTCACCTACCTGGATCGCCTCGAACCCGATTTCGTGCCCGTGGCGCTCGCCTTCGGCTCCGGGAGCCGGCGTGTGCTTTTCCGATCGCCGGTGGTCGCGGCGCTGCAGCGGAGCAAGCTGCATCGGTACGACACCGACGATGAACCTCGCAGAGGCTGCCGCAAGATTGCGGAGTTCAAGTTCATCAACTGGCGAGGCGGATCTGAAGCGATCCGCCCAAATGCGCTCTTCAAGGACTTCTGTTGCCTCGCTGAGGCTGCTTCATCCCATCTACGCTCTCGAGACGCTGTCGAAGGATCATCGACGCACAGGGCCAGAGATTATGGGGCCGCGGCGCCGAGGATACGCGCGAGGTTCGCGGGGGAGAAGAAGTCGTGTACAGGGACCGTTCCGGCGTCCACGCCGAAGAAGCGATCCGCCGCGGTCTGGTTGCGCGAGATGGCCGCGAAGAGCTCGACATCTTTCGGGGACTTCGCGGCGAGGCGCGCCTGCTCGCAAGTCAGGGTGTACAGGGGCATCGCGGCCTCGTTGCGCCGGCGCTCGTAATCCGCCAGCGCGTCCTCCATCGGCCGGCGTCCGCCGAGACCGGCATCGACCGCTTCGGCGAGAAGCTCCGCGTCCCTGAAGGCGTCGCTGATGCCCTGAGCCGTCAGCGGGTCCTTCTGAAAGCCGGCGTCGCCGACGAGCGCCCAGCCGGGGCCGTACGGCTTGCGGAAGAAGTTCGGCAGATCCGCGCTCCCGAAGAAGCGCTCCTCGCGTCGCCCGCTCCGCACCCGCTCGGCGAGCGAGGGCGCCGAATCCAGCGTGCGGAGGTAGTTTCCCTCGATGTCGGCACGGAAGGTCTTGAATTCCGGCGCCGTCCACGCGGTCATCACGCAGGCGAGGCCGTCGTGGGTGGGGATGGCGAAGAACGCGCGGCCTGGGCGCGCATATAGCTCAGTGCGGTCCAGCGGCACGCCGCTCCAGTAGGTGTAATAGTAGGTCGTCAACGGAGGCACGATCTCGTACTCGGCGGCGCCCACCGTGCGCGCGACGAAGGATCGCCGGCCGTCGGCGCCGATGACGATGCGCGCGCGCTCGGTGACGGCCGCTCCGCCGCGCGCACGGGCGCGGATGCCGGTGATGCGCTCCCCGTCGCGGATCAGCTCCTCCACGACAAAGCCCTGTCGCACCTCGGCGCCCGCTTCCGCGGCGGCGTCGAGAAGCATCTTGTCGAGCACCGTTCGCCGCGGCGCGAAGCCCCGGTCGACGCCGGCAAGCGGTGGCGGCGAGCCGGCAAAGACTACCAGTCCGATGTCCATACTGAGCCGGGTGATGGGTGGGCAACCTGTCGCCGCCAGCCGATCCAGAAGCCCCCAGCGAGCAAGCCGTGCGGTCCCCGAGATGTGGATGTAGTGCGTTGACATCGTGTCGCTGGGAAAGGTGGCACGGTCGACCAGCAAGACACGGTAGCCCCTGCGGGCAAGAAGCATCGCGGTCGGGGAACCGGCGCAGCGGGCGCCGACGACGACGGCGTCGTGCATCGGGGAACTCTCCTTTCGAGCGAGTTCAGCAACAGGCATCAGCTCACCCGTTGCCCCAGGATCCGGCGGACAACCCCAGCCGGCATGAGCAGGATGAGCACGATGAGCAGTGTGCCGTAGATCAGGAGTCTGTAGTCGCCGAGCACCCGGAGATACTCGAGCAGCAGGGTCACGGCGAATGCCCCGACGCTCGGCCCCACGAAAGTCCCCAGTCCGCCGATCAGAGTCATCGCCACGATCTCGACCATGATCGGAACCGAGAACACCGACGACGGCGTGAGGATGAGCACGTAGTGGGCATAAAAGGCTCCCGTGACGCCGGCGATCACCGAGCTCAAGCCGAACACGATGAGCTTGGTGCGCTTAACATTGACCCCGAGGGACTCCGCGGCGTCCTGCGAGTCGCGCACCGCCTTCAGCGCAAGCCCGAGCGGCGAGCGGACGAGTCGGTACAGCACGGCCATCACGCCAACGTAGATGACCAGGATCAAGTAGAAGTACGGCAGGCCGCGAGCCCCGAACGAGAGCGTTCCGAACAGGGGCAGGTGCACCGCAGGCATCTCCGGTATTCCCCCGAGACCGAGTTCTCCCCGGGTGAGCCCGACCAGGTTCATCGTAATGAACCGGCATATCTCGGCAAAGCCCAGGGTCGCGATGGCGACGTACGGGGGTGCGCGCAGTCCGAGACACGGCAGCGCGATGAGGAGGCCAGCCGCCCCCGCCGCGCCGCCGCCGATGACGAGACCGAGCCACGGCGCGACGCCGGCCTTCATCGCCAGGAGCGCGGAGACGTAGGCACCGAGACCGAAGAACGCCTGGTGACCGAAGCTGAAGAGCCCCGCGTATCCCGACACCAGATTCCAGCTCGACGACAGGGCGGCATACAGGAGGCACAGCGTGAGGACGTGCACCGTATACGGATCCGGCCCAACGAGCGGAACCAGCGCGACCAGGATCGCGACACCGAGGTAGACGTGCGCCTCGCGCACGCGACCTGTTACCACTGTCGGCTGCCCATGAGACCCGCCGGACGGAACCACAGGACGAGGATGAGAATGAGGAAGGCGACGACGTCCTTCCACTCCGACGCCCACAACAGCACCGTCAAGCTCTCGGCGGTTCCGAGGAGAATACCGCCGAGGATCGCGCCTCCCAGGCTACCGAGTCCGCCGACGACGCAGACGATAAACGCCTTGAGGAGTAGCGCGGTGCCCATCCATGGGTTCACGGAGTAGATCGGGCTGAGCATCGCCCCCGCCAGAGCCGCGAGTGCTGCGGTGACGCCGAACGTCCACAAATAGACGGCGTAGACGTTGATACCGGCCAGCATCGCCGAATCGCGATCCTGAGCCGTGGCCCGCACGGCCATGCCCCAGCGAGTCGATTTCAGCACCGCGACCGTCGCCGCGACGACCACGATCGCCGCGGCGACGATGAGCACGCGCTGCCAGGCCATGCGCATGCCGTACACGCTCAAGCCGCCTTCGACGTAATACGGAACGTTTTGGAATCGCTCGCCCAAGATGTGCAAGACCAGGTTCTGCAGGAGAATCGACACGCCAAGGGTCGCAATGACCGGGCTCTCATCCCATCCTGGCTTGTCGAGCAAGCGATGGATGATGAGACGCTCGACCAGCATGCCGACCAGAGCGGCTCCCAGCACCGCGAGTGGCACTGCCACCAGCGGCGACAGGCCCCCCAGGGTGAGTCCCAGGTACACACCGTAGCCGCCCAGCATGTAGAACTCGCCATGCGCGAAGTTGAGCATCTTCAGCGTGCCCCAGATGAGGCTGAGGCCGCTGGCCATGAGGGCGTAGATCGCGCCCGAGACGAGGCCATTGAATAGCTGCTCGACGATCAGCGCGCCGGTCACCTTGCCTCAGAGACCGAGGTACGCTCGACGGACGTCGACATTCGCCAGGAGATCCGCGCTGGCGCCTGACACCGCTAAGCGGCCAGTCTCGACGATGTACGCTCGCCGCGCGACCTGCAAAGCCAGATGAGCGTTCTGCTCGACCAGAAGGATGGTCACGCCCGCGCGGCTCACGTCCAGGACGACCTCGAAGATGCGGTCGACGACCTTCGGCGCGAGCCCGAGCGAGGGCTCATCGAGCATCAGGAGCCGTGGGCGGGCCATGAGCGCCCGTGCGATCGCCAGCATCTGTTGCTCGCCGCCCGAGAGGGTGCCCGCCAATTGTCGGCGGCGCTCAGCGAGGACCGGAAACAACGAGAACGCCCGGTCGAGGCCTGCCGTCCGCTCGCGCGTCTCGCTCTGGTAGGCACCCAGCAACAGGGTTTCCAGCACTGTCATTCCCGGCCACAACCGTCTCCCCTCCGGCACCTGAGCGATTCCGAGTCCGACGATCTCGTACGGAGGAAGGTGCTCGATCGCCGCACCATTGAAGACGATGGTCCCGTCACTGGGATGGATGAGTCCGGAGATCGTCTTGAGTGTCGTGCTCTTCCCGGCTCCGTTGGCGCCAAGGAGGGCGACGATCTCGCCCTCACCGACGCTGAACGAGAGATCCCAGATGACCTGCACATCGCCGTGCGAGACATCAAGGCCGCTGACCTCAAGCACTGGCGCTCCTCGCCGCGGCGCTGCCGGAGGACCCGAGATACGCGGATACGACCTCCGGATCATTCGCGATGGCGGCCGGTGTGTCCGTCGCCAGCACTCGCCCTTGGTGAAATACGACAATGCGATCCGAGATGGCCATCACCGCTCGCATCACGTGCTCGACCATCAGGATCCCCACGCCGGTCGACGGGAGCGACCGGATGATCTCCATCATGCTCCCCACTTCGCCCGAGCTGAGCCCGGCAATCACCTCGTCCAGGAGCAAGACCGACGGCTTGGTCGCGAGGGCTCGGGCCAGCTCCAGCCGCTTTCGCTCCCCGGCCGTCAGCGTGGACGCCAGGTGGTCACGCTTTGCCGAGAGCCCGACGACGTGCAGCACCTCGTCCGCGGCCGCGCGCGCGTCGGCCAATGTCACCCCGTCGCCCTTGCGGCCGTAGTACGCGCCGAGCGTGACGTTCTCGAGGACGCTCAGGCTGAAGAAGGGCTTGGTGAGTTGGAACGTGCGAGCCAGACCCAGTTGGCAGCGCGCGTGTGGAGGCAGCGAGCCGATGTCACGATCCCGAAAGCGGACCGTTCCCGAGTCAGCCCTGTACACGCCGGCGACCACGTTGAAGAAGGTGCTCTTGCCGGCCCCGTTGGGGCCGATCAAGCCGAGCAACTCTCCGGGGTGAAGGCTCAGGGTGACGCCGGCGAGTGCCTTGATCCCCCCAAAGCGCTTGGACACCTCACGGGTTTCGAGGATGGCGGCCGCCACCCGAACGCTCGCTATTTCGTCCAGGCCTGCGGCACGTACTTTCCTGTCGCGATGTTCTCCGGCCACACGATGACGTTCTTCCCATTCTGGATCTGGGCCGTCGGCGTGGGCAGGAACCCCGGCCCGGCCTTGACCTGCTGCAGTTGCTGGTCGAACTGATAGCGGCCGAGAAGACCCCTGCGATCAAGCTTGGCCACCGCCTCGATCATCTTGGCCGGCTCGACGGACCGCGCCCGCTCCATCGCCTCGACGGCGTTGTAGATCGCATCGTAGCCGTACGCGTGGTCCATGGTCGCGGCGCCCTTGAACTTCGACTTCACCTTCTGCGCAAAGTCCCGCTGGTAGGCGAGGTTGTCGGGATCGAAAGAGAGCGGAGACCAGAGCAGTCCGTCCGAGGCCTTTCCGACCTGGGGAATGAACTCGGGGCGGACCGGGTAATAGATGGCCACGTGGAGCGGCTTCATGCCGAGCTCGGAGAACTGCTTCACCAGCGCGACCCCGGAGGACAGTGCCGTGAAAACCGTCATCAGCAAGTCGACGTCCTGAGCCCGGATCTTGCCGAGCTGCGGATAGAAGTCGGTGTGGCCGATAGGGGTTGTCTCGGTTGCGACGGTTCGCCAGCCCGAGGCGTGCAGCATCTCTTTGGCGCGCTCGGCCATGGATCGGCCGTAATCGGTATCCTCGATGAGGAATGCCACCGTCTTGTTCTTTGGGGCGAACTGCTTCTTGTCGATGAGGTACTGCACGGTGCCGGGCACCGCCGACGCGAACCCGGTGGCTCCGAAGTTACCCTTCCAGTAGTACCGGTATCGCTCCTTGTTCGCGACGACCTTCTTCACGATCTCCTCGCTCACCGACTGCCCGCTGACCATCGGGATCGAGTACCGGTGAGCAAGCTCCATCGTCGCCATGGTGACGTGGCTGTGGAAGGCGTCGGCCACGAGGTAGTTGACCTTGTCCCGCGTGATGAGCCTCTCGGCTCCGCTCACGCCGACCTCCGGCTTCGACTGGTTATCCTCGAAGAGGACCACGAGGCGTGCTTTCCGGTCGCCGAGGTTCACGCCCCCCTTGGCATTGATCTCTTCAGCCGCGAGCTCCATGGCCTGCCGCATCATCAAACCGGCCTCGGCAGCAGGTCCCGTGAGTGGCAGGGTCACGCCGATACGGACGTCGCTCTGCGCCAGTGCCGGCTGGGCCCCGAACGCGGTGAGCAGCAGCAGAAGCCCAAGCACGCTCTGAACTCTTGTTGCCTTCATATTCATGCCTCCCTCGGCACAACGGTTGGAAGAACCTCCGGTCCGTTCTTGATTCGCTGTCGGCGGAAAGAGCTTGTACTAACGACTTCGGATGCTGTCAACGAAATGCGTGCGGTTTTTCTCGTGGCCTCGTTCGGGAGCAGCGCAGACGCAACAGGAGGTGCGCGAGGCGGGACAGCGCGCGGCTTGTCCCGGGACGCGGGACAAGCCGCGCGCGACGTTTCCACGGAACGCTCTCCTTTCTTGACGACACCCGTTCGCGTGCTGGTATGCTGCCCCGCGGCGTCTACATACGCTCGCTATCATCACCGCTGCACTCGAGGTCGACTCGGCGGCGAGCGAGAATCGAAGGACGAACGATGCCGGCACGACGGGACATCAAGCGGCTCCCCAACGCTGCGACGGCGTCGTTCAGCGCTGAAATCAGCGGCAAGACGGACTCATTGGTCCAATTGTGCCGCCGGCTCGTCCGCGCTCGCAGCGAGAATCCGCCCGGGGACACGTCCACAGTCTTCGCGCTCATCTGTCGGCAGCTCGACGCGTGGGGTCTGGACTACAAACTGTTCGCACCGGCTCGAGGGCGTCAGAACCTCGTGGCTCGGTTCGACACCGGTCGCCCGGGTCCGCACCTGATCCTTCACGGCCACGTCGACACCTTTCCGGCAGGTGACCACTCGCGCTGGAGCGTGCCGCCATTCTCCGGGCAGATCAGCAACGGGCGGCTGTTCGGCCGTGGCGTCGGCGACATGAAAGCGGGAGTGACCGCCGCACTCGTCGCCTTCGCCGCCCTCTTCCGGCACGAAAAACGGCTGCGCGGACGGGCCACCCTAACCCTCGTGTGTGATGAGGAAACGTTCGGCGATTACGGAGCGCGGCACCTCCTCAAGACAGTTCCCGACGTGACGGGCGACGCGATGCTCAGCGGCGAGCCCGGCGCGGTAGTCCGATTCGGCGAGAAAGGCTTCGTGTGGGCCGAGTGCAGATTCCGGACGCGGGGCGGTCATGCCGCCTACCCGCATCTCTCCGCCAACGCCATCAAGCAAGCGGCTGATTTCATCAGCGATGTGCAGACGATCGAGCGGTTACCGATCGCGTTCCCCCGGGACATCCGGAAGCACTTTCGCGAGGTCTCTGCTGCCGAGGATCGTTTGTTCGGGACCGGCGCGACCGATGTCGCTCAGCGCTACATCGTCAACGCGGGCCGCATCAATGGCGGCACTAAAATCAACATGACCGCCGCCCACTGCAGCGTCGAAGTCGACGTGAGACTGCCTGTCTGCTCCGAAACGCGCCCGGTGCTTCTGGCGCTTCGGCGCATCGCGCGCAAGCACGGCGGACGGGTTCGTATCGTCAACACCACCGCGCCGAGCCTGAATGACAGGCACGATCCCTTCTTCGGCCTGGTCCGACGCGTCGGCCGGACGGTGACCGGGCGCGAACCGCTGTTCAACATCGGGCTGGCGACGTCTGACGCGCGTCTCTGGCGATACCGCGGAGTGCCGACAGCGAACTACGGCCCGCGCCGCTACAACATCGGATCCGCCGACGAGTTCGTCGAGATCCGGGATCTGCTGACGGTCTCGCGCGTCCACGGGCTCGTGGCCCTCGAATATCTTGCTGCCGGTCCCGCCACCGAGGGATGACCGGAGCGAATGGCGAAATCGACCGGAAGCCGATCACCGCAGGAGGAAGCGATGCAACAGCCTATTACGTGGCCGTCGGGAAGCACTTCGGCATTCTGTCTGACGTTCGATCTCGACGCGGAGACGATGTGGATCGCGAAGGACGCCGCGAACCTCACGCGGCGAAGTGTCCTCTCGCAGGGCGCGTATGGGCCGAAGGTCGGCGTCCCGCTGATCCTCGATTTGCTGGATGTGAACAGTCTGAAGGCAACGTTTTTTGTCCCGGGGTGGACGGCGGAGCAATATCCGAACGTGGTCTCCGAGATCGCCAGGCGCGGCCACGAGGTCGCCCCGCACGGCTATCTCCACGAGCCGCTGGAGGGGCGGTCGCGCGCCGAGGAGGAGGACCTCCTGCTGCGAACCTCGCGGATTCTCTCCGACATTACCGGCGTGAAGCCGGTGGGCTATCGGGCGCCCCTGTTCGAGATCACCGATGAGACCGTTGGCCTGCTCCGAGAACACCGCTTTCTTTATTCGAGCAACCTGATGGATACGCTCTGGCCATATCTTTATCCAGGCAGTCCGGAGCTCGTGGAAATTCCAGTCAACTGGCTCCTCGACGACGGCGTCTACTTCGTCTTCGGCTTTCGTCCGCCCTCGCCCCGTCCCATCTTCCCACCCGCGCTCGTGCTCTCGAGCTGGAAGGACGAGTTCCGGGGGATGCACACGCTTGGCGGAGCGTACACGCTCGTCCTCCATCCGCAGCTCATCGGTCGCCCGTCACGGCTCCTGATGCTCCAGGAGCTTATCGACTACGCCCGGAGCATGCCTGGCGTGTGGTTCACGCACGGTGCCGAGCTTGCCCGGCACATGCTCCGCGCCGCCGTTGCCCCAAGTGGAACCCCGGCGCGCGCCGGCTGACTGCCTCCGAGCTGAGTGTTACATCAGACGTCAGTTGACAGCCCATGCCGGGCTGTCGTATGCCTAGAGCGTCATGATGAAACAGAGTCCCAGCATAAGGGACGCCGGCAAGAAGCTCAATGAGAACCAGACTTTGGCCCGCGCTGTCGCAATCCTGCAGGCCTTTAGCCACGACACCCCTGACCTGGGCGTCCGACAACTGAGCAGAATCCTCAAGCTCAACAAGAGCACGGTTCATAGGCTGGCGCAGAGCCTGGCCCACCACGGGTTTCTTGAGCAGGACTCTACGACCATGCGCTACCGCATCGGCCTGAACGCCTTTGAGATCGGCTCCCGGTACGTCAGCGCGAGTGGACTCGAAGAAGCGGCGATGCCTGTTCTCCAGCGGCTATCGCGCGAGCACCAACTCAACGCCTACCTCGGCGTCCTCCGGGAACGGTCCGCGATCTACTTGATCGCGCTCCAGAGCACGGGGCCGATCGTAATCCGGATCGATCCCGGCTCGAGGCAGCACCTCCATTCGACCGCCCTGGGCAAGGCTCTCCTGGCGGGACAGCCAAACTGGAGAATCGAAGCGATTCTCGGTCCGGGTCCCCTGCCGAAGTTAACCCCCGCCACTCTTGAGAGCCCGGCAGACGTCATCCTCCAATTGGAGGAGGTTCGTCGTCAGGGCTATGCGGTGAGCTATGAGGAGAACAGGCCGGGCGTTCTGGCCATCGGCGCACCGGTCGCAGACTGGAGTGGCAGAACGCTGGCCGCCATCGGTATAGCTTGCCCTAGCTACCTGA
Source organism: Gemmatimonadota bacterium (assembly GCA_016209995.1). GTDB lineage: Bacteria > Gemmatimonadota > Gemmatimonadetes > Longimicrobiales > Gaopeijiaceae > JACQVC01. The sequence continues at coordinate 1,364 of JACQVC010000148.1, read as the reverse complement.
CCCCGGACGACAGGATTTTGCCGCTCGCCCGCCTCGTGGTCGAGGCGGCCGATCAGGTCTCCAAGGCGCTCGCAGCCAAGAGAACCGTGGGGAATGCGTCGACGGGGACGGTGCAGGAGCAACCGTAGCGTCCCCGAAACTCGCCGGCCGGTCCACATGTCACACCTTCTCGCTCGAAGCTAGTGCCGTTGATGCGCGAAGGCGGGACGGGCATTTCGACACTTCTGGACGTCGCAACGCGTGAACTCTGGGATCAGTGCGCCGCCGGGCGCCTCCGAGGATGTGCGGGCAACGGTGCCGACGCCCCCCCCGGGGGGGGTACCGATGCAGCGCTGTTTTCCGTACGTGGTCGGACGCCCGAGGGGCGAAGCAGCTACCTGGAGTGATAGCGTGAGTCAGCATAATCAGGATCGGAAAAGGAGAGCATGATGCCGAACAAGAAAGGACGTGAGTCACTCGCGGCCCAGTTCGAGCGGCACGCCGATGAGGAGGGCAAGATTCTCGCGGAGTACCGTGCCCTGTCGGAGAAACTGAAAGAGAGCGCCGCTAGCTTTCTCATCGACCTCATCTTGACCGAGGAGGAGCTACACCACCTCCTGCTGCGTACCACGGCGAAGTGGTTGCGGGAACCTCCCGCGGCGGCCGGGGAGGCGGTGCCGCCTGGGAACGGCCGCGATGAGATCCTGCGGCGGACGCAAGAGCTGAAGAAGCACGAGAAGGAAACCATCGATGCGTGCCGAAGCATGCGCTTGGAGCTCTCCACGCCTGACGCAGACGTCGTCGCGAGTGTGCTGGAAGTGATGGCGCTGGATAGCGAGAAACATCATCAACTACTTTTGACCGTTGAGAAAATGCTGGCCAGAGGAAGGTGATGGCAAGCATACGCTATCCGTAGGGACACCAGCCTTCTGGATCTTTCGAGCACTTGTCAAGAGTTGTGGATTGAGAGAGATCGGGCGACGGCCTTCTTCCGCTTCTTCTGTGGCTCGATCGATCTGCACTCCATCCTCGAAGGCCACGCCGGCGCGTACGGCACGAGCTCGGCCGCGTCGATGCAAACGCCAGTGGCCTTCGGCAACTTGCAGCAGCTTGAACGCTTGAACGCCATGGTGAGCCCGGGAGTCCGCGAGCCCGCGCGCTTGGTCACCCCTTCCCGCAAGCGCACCGTCGCGAACGTCGACTCAATCGGGCTGGTGGTGCGTAGATGCTTCCAGTGCTCGGCGGGGTAATCGAAGTACGCCAGCAGCCGCTCCTGGTCGCCGGTCAGCGACGCGACGGCCTTCGGATACTTGGCGCCGTACGCCTCGCCGAAGCGGGCGATCTCGCGCTCAGCGGCCGCGCGGCTCTCGGCGTACATGATCTCG
>JACQVC010000131.1 GCA_016209995.1 Gemmatimonadota bacterium | reverse complement strand
GGGACTGAATTCCGGAGCATGGACCGCCACTTTCCAGCCGCTCAACGTGGTGCAGCATCAAACCAGGGCGGCCCCCCCTCGAAGTCCTGATTTCATGCAGCAGCCCGGCGATCACCTCGTCCCGGTTCTGATGCATTAGGGTTAGATCGGTGCTCGACGCGTGAAGGTTGGAGGAAGGTTACGGATGTTGGAGATCGTCTTCCGCCATTCCGCCAGCGTAGTCGATGAGCGGGTGGAACACCTCAGGGCGAGTTCGGGCCGCGCTGGTCTGGGGCCCCTATGTCTTTGCCCGATTCAGCACGGCGAGTCCTCGCGGCGTGAGGGTCACCTCGGACTCGTGCAGCGGCCGCCCGCTCTCGACCTGGATGAGCCCGTCGGAGAGCGCGTCTTCCCACACCGTCTGCCGGGGGCAAGTGCTGCGCCAGGCCTCCATGGCCTCGACGTAGGTCCGGCGCCGACTCGATACCCATGTCAGGAACTCGAGCGTCAATGCGCTCACGGTATCAGGCATCGTTTGCTCCGTGCGTTTCGGGTACTCGAGGGCCCAGGAGTCGCGGAACGAAGCGTCCCGTTCGGGCCACGTATTCCTCGTAGTGAAAACCGAATCGCGCCCGCAGATGCTCCTCCTCTCGCCTGACCATCAGCGGGAGCATTCCCATCGCGAACACCGTCATGAGGCCCATGAACCAGTTGGCGGCGATGAGACTGAGCGCCGCCAGGCCCACGCAGGCGCCGGAATACAGAGGGTGTCGAATCCAGCGGTAGGGACCGTGCGTCACCAACGTCTGGCGTTCCTTCGTCAGAATCGTCTCGCTGATGTTGGTCCCGAGACTGCGCAAGACCCAATACAGAAACGGGACGGTCGCGCCTCCCACGGCCGCTCCGGTCCAGCGCAGCCAAGCCGGCAGTCCAACTTCGGCCCAGCCCATCCATCGAGGCTGGATCGCGTAGAGCAGAACGGCCGCCCACAGTGGCAAACCGAACACGATGCGGGCCAGGATCAGCGGACGCGGCTCGGCCCGACGTGGAATCGCTCCAGCGACTCGCCATGCCTTGTGGCGGAAGTACATGGAGATCGAGACGGTCGCTCCCAGGATGACGATGTACGCCGCTCGCAGCATCAGACGCGTCGTTCAGCTATTTTCCGAGCTTCGGCGCAGCGGCGCGAGCTTTCGCTGCTGCTCCGAGTCCGAAATGAGCGTTGCCAGCCTGCGCCGGCGCGTGTCCTCCTGCTTGGCGCTCACGACCCACCAGATGGCCATCTTCCGGTAACCCGGCGGCTGGCGTTGGAAGTACTCCCACGCATCGCGATTCGCGCGGAACTCGGATTCGTATTCCTTCCCCAACCTTACCCGCGTGCGCTGGAACGAGTACCGTTTCGTCTTCTCCTCGTCGCGTGCATCGAATGCGGCTCGGCCGGCGGGCTGCATGAGCCGGAGCTCAATCAGCTCGTTGGCACGTTTCGTGTTCACCGCGCTCCAGATGCTCCCCGACTTCCGTGGCGTGACTCGAATGGTGTAGGCGTTTTGGTCGACATACTTGCGTACCCCGTCGATCCAGCCGAAGCAGAGCAGTTGGTCCACCAGCTCCGGCCAGGTGATGCTCGGTTTCCCCGAGCCCTTCTTGTACAAGCCGACCCAAAGCTCGCCAACCGAAGCGTGGTTGCGTTGGAGCCATTGGCGAAGCTTCTGCGAGCTGGCGAAGAACACGGGCTTCGCGGCCTGAGCGCCGGCACTCTTTCGACTCATGATGCGTCTCCGCTGCCGTCGCTTGCCGCGCCCCAGAGGAGAAGCTCCATCACGTCATCCCGCACCGCGAAGCCGTGCCGTTCGTAGAGACTGCGGCTCGCTGGCGTCGGCCAGAGCACGACGGCATGGACATCGCCCCTATGCCGGCACCATGCGAGCGCGGCGGCGAGCAGCGAGGTTCCGATTCGCCGCCCTCGCCGCTCGGGCACCACGTGCAGACTGGAAATGTAGGCGTGTACTTCCGGCTCTCCCACGGGATTGGGAAGCTTCTCGATGAGCTGCAGCCAGATCTGCCCGACCAGCTCCGCTCTCTCCGCGGCGATCCAGCAAATCCAGCTGGACTCGGAGCCGAGGCGCTGGGTCATCCAGGCCGTACAGCGAGCCTCGAACGTCTCAGCTGACTCGGAGGGTGGACCCAGCTCCGCTCGGAACTCGTAGCGCAGCCGCGCCAGCGCTCGGGCGTCGGCAGGGCCCGCTCGACGAATCACGGCTGTGTGCGTACCGAGCTCGGTCATGGCTCAGTGGTATGCCGTCCGCTGCGACCAGCGGCTAAGCGCAGGCCTGCGGCAGACTCCGCTGCCGGCGCACGCTGGACCGCCCACACGCCGGCCAGTACGAGCAGCCCCCCGATGATCGTCACAGCCGTGACCGGCTCCCGCAGCAGGGTTACGGCGGCCACCAGCGTAACGAAGGGCTCGAGGTAAAGGAACGCCGCAACCCGTGACGCTTCCAGACGCTCGAGCGCCGCGTACCAGAACAGGTAGCCGAGTCCCGAGCAGCCGATGCCGAGAAACAGAATGGAGCCAATTCCGACCGCGGACAATCCGGAGTATTCGCGCCAGCCCGCTGCCGGAACGAAGAAGGGCAGCAGCATCACCCATCCCAGGAACATCGCCCCCGTCGTAGCGCGCGCGCTTCCGAGACGTTTCAGGGTACGGTGCCCCAGCACGGTGTAGACGGCCCAGTTGACCGTACTGGCCAGAATCAACAGGTCGCCACGAGTCGTGGGTAGCGCGAGAACGCTCCAGGATAGCTCGCCCTTCGTGACCAGGAGCACGGCGCCGAGAGTCCCGATGGCGAGGCCCATGAGCTTCTGGGGGCCGAAGCGCTCGCGCAGAACGATCGCGGAGAGGATCGCGGACCAGATAGGGATCAAGCCAATCAGCCAGCCGGTCCGCACGGCGGTGGTCAGCGTGAGGCCGTGAGCCTGCAGCATCTGATGGATGAAGATGCCCACGAAGCCCATCAGGGCGAGGGCGGGCAGGGTGTCCGCTGGAGGGACGAGGCGCTCCCCGCGAACGCGCAGGATGAGAAGCAGCGTGAGGATGCCGAGACCAAAACGACTGACGATCAGCGTGACGGGCGTCAACTCCTGCAGGACCGCTTTCGTGGCGACGAACGAAACGCCCCACAGGGCGACGGCGCCGAACGCGCCCAGCCGTGGGAAAAAGGTGTTTGAGGTCAGGATGGATTATCCGCCGCGGGCCAGCTCGAGAAGTTTCCGGACCGTGTTCCAGTTCCGAGCCGTGCTCGTGGTCTGGAGCGTGGAGTCGAAGTAGGGCGCCGTCAGCTTGCTGCGACCCATACCGTTGGGGCAGCGCAGATAGATCTCCCGGCCGCGCACTACGAACTCGTCGGGCGGCGAGCGATCGGGGTCCAGGGCGGCGATGCGCGCTTTGCCGGGCCGATCCAACAGAAATGCGACGTGCAGAGTCTTCGCATCCACTCCGTCGTCGACGAACGGATTGTGCGCCGCGATGTCAGCGAGCTCGGCTACTGAGCGCGTGAGGACGGGGGCTGCGAAACCGAAGCGATCGAGGATGGCCTCGCTGATGAGCCCGGGAACGCGACGAAAGAGCGTCGCGTCCGCGCTGAAGAGCACGTTGCCGCTTTGAATGTAGCTGCGCACATCGCCGCAGCCGGCTTCGCGAAACATCGCGACCAGGTCCGCCATCGGCAGACGGTGCTTGCCGCCCACGTTGATGCCACGCAGCAGCGCGATGTGCACGCTGCCGAGCCTTGCTCGCGCTCCCTGGTTCACGGTCATCTCAGTCGCGACGTGCCCTGGACCTGGGCCGCGGTCGTACGGGCCTCGAGCGGCCAGCGCTTGCACACCAGGGCCCCAGCAGCCGCGTGGCTTCTTCGTCGGACAAGCGCGCTGCCTGCGAGGCGACCTCGAGCGCCACCCATTTCGGGAAAGCCAGCTCCTCGAGCATGTGCCGTCCCGACGGCGTGTGGACTTCACGCACCTGGGCAAGGTGCGCACGGGGGAAGCGATTCGCCAGCCGAACCAGGGCAGCCCACAGACGGCGGTGGACGTACGTGATCTTCCCACCGACAAGGCGGCAAACCAGAACGTCCTCGCAGTCGCGCACAGCGCGGGTCAGGGCGAACATCTGGTGGCTGCGGGGATGCGACCACCAGCTTCCGCGCACCGGCGTGCCCGCGATGGCGTGTGTCAGCGTGGGCACCGGACCCGCCGCCGCTTCGAGGACGACTCCGTGCTCGCGCACGAAGGCGATCGCCTGCCGGGAAGTCACGCACGCTCTCCGCCGACCCAAAGGCGGTCGCGTAACGCTCCCACAGTGGCCTGGAGCCAGCTGTCGTCGAATCCAAGACGATAGAGGCTCGTGCTTCTGCTTCCTGCGTTCACGAGGTCGCACCCTTGATCGCATCGACCTCGATTTCAACCAATAGCTCCGGGCTCACGAGCGCGTTCACCTGCACCAGCGTGGCCGCCGGACGGATCTCGGCGAACACCTCGCCCTGGACCCGGGCCACCTCCTCCCAACGGGACATGTCCACGACGAAGGTGCGAACCCGCACCACGTCTCGCAGCGACGAACCGGCCTGGCGCAGCGCGCGCTCGATCTTCTCGTAGATGAACTTCGCCTGCGCATACGGGCTTCCTGTACCGACCACCGCGCCATCGTCGTCCACTGCGGTGGTCCCCGCCACTACGACGAGGTCCCCGACCTGCACGGCCCGGCTGTACCCGTATTTCTTTTCCCAGACCGTCCCCGAAGAGATCCGAGTCC